>NZ_CP159332.1:902109-1202813 GCF_045057105.1 Maribacter sp. LLG6340-A2
GTTGTTTGCTTAGGCACATATAATTTAACGTTCAAATTCAACCTATTGATCAACTCCTCTGCATGCTTATACGTTTTAGGCGTATTATACCCAGTATCGCACCAAATCACAGGAATATCTTTTCTTACCTCAGAAACAGCATGTAAAATTGCTACTTCATAAGGTCTAAAATTTGTTGTTACAACAGGAGTCTGAGCATGTTTTACTGCCCAAGAAATAATCTCTTCTGGTGGTATGCCTTTAAATTGAACGTTCAATTGTTGAACTTGTGCTTCTGTCAATGCCATAATCCTTTTCTTTACTATTTACCCCACTTAACCAAATTCCAGATTCTTTCGTGAAAAAAGTACAAGACCATTTTCGTTACAAAATCTATAGACGCAATGGAGGCCGCAAGTGATATCTTACCGGTTAACAAATAGGAAATCACCAAAGTATCCAAGGTGCCTATTACTCTCCAACTAAATGCTTTAGCAACACTACGTAGCGGTTTCTCTGACGTTTTATCTTCCTTATAGGTCGTTTTAGACTCTTTCTTATTTAAAACAAGTTGATCTGCAATCATCTTTTTACGTAATTTTTATTACCCTACTAATTTAATAGAGTTTTCAAAAATAGTATATATTTTCAAAGTAGTCGCCAAAAAACCAGATAAATTTCTATTACCCTATAGATTTAGTAGATTATTAACAAAAGGGTATTAAAATTTGAGATTCCTCAATACGAAAGCAAGCACTAATGAAAAAAATTATGGATAGCTGCTAGGCAATTAAATCTTTTAAGGTATTATTTCTGTACACTTCTAATGTGCTGTCACGTACTTGAAGCATTAATTTATGTACGGAGCAAGTTTGTTCATCTGGACAGTCGTCACAAGTTTCATAAAAATTTAAACTAACGCAGGGTACCATAGAAATAGGTCCTTCCAGCACCCTCATAACATCCGTCATGGAAATTTCCTCTGGAGATTTCAATAAGTAATATCCCCCGCCCTTTCCTTTTTTGGAACCCAAAAAACCGGTTTTTCTAAGGCTAAGCAATATACTCTCCAAGAACTTTTGGGAGATATTTTCCTTCTCGGCAATCTCAGATATCTGCACAGGTTTTTTATCGACCTGTAATGCCAAATATGAAAGGGCCTTTAATCCGTATTTCGTCTTTTTAGAGAGCATAATGCTAAGATAGCCAAATAAAAAAATATGGATAAAATACTTATGCATTCAATTTTCCGTTATCAACATTTACCTTAAATAAATCAACATGCGTAAACTATTCCATTTAACTCTCCTAAGCACCTTTACCCTACTATTTTTATCTTGCTCCACGGACCAAGATGCGGTTACAATTGCCAGTGAATCTGAAATTGTAGGCACATGGAACCTAACTGCCCTTGAAACAAAGGATGGTAGATCAGACACCAATTTTGATGGTACCTCTATACCCACCACATTTACAGCCGTTGGCAAAGATTTTGATACCGTTATTACCTTTTCCGAAAACCCCAACATAGTAACCAGTGAAGGTTCTTACACTACGGTGGTAACGACTACGGTTATGGGAGAAACTTCTACAGAGGAAGAAACCGGTGAAGACTTTTTTGAAAGTGATGAATGGCGACTAGATGGTAGTACCTTATATTTTGGTTCTGGTGAAGAAGAAGTAGGATTCACAATTACAGAACTAACAGATTCTAAAATGTCCCTTCGTTATGAAATTGATGAAACAGTTGATTTCTTTGGCGCCACTACTAGTATTAGCGCAACCTACAATATGACATTAAGTAAATAATATACTCACTAATACATAAAAATGCCCGGTACAAAACGGGCATTTTTTATTTCTTCTATTTTGATATTATCCCAAAGCCTGAGAAATATCCGCAATAATATCATCTATATGTTCCAGACCCACAGAAATTCTTACCGTACCATCTGAGATACCCACGGCAGCACGTTCCTCTACGCTCAATTTACTATGTGTTGTTGATGCAGGATGCGTTACTATAGTTCTTGAATCGCCTAAGTTTGCAGAAAGGGACAATAATTTAATAGAGTCGAAAAATTCCCTACCCGCTTCTAAACCGCCTTTAACCTCAAAAGCAACTACACAACCTCCAGCTTTCATTTGCTTTTTAGCAATTTCGTATTTAGGATGCGATTTTAAGAATGGATATTTTACCCAATTCACTTTATCATTCCCCTCTAAGAATTCCGCTAATTTCAAGGCATTATCACAGTGTCTGTCTACACGTATTGCCAGTGTTTCCAAACTTTTAGAAAGTACCCAGGCATTGAAAGGTGATAACGCCGGACCCGTAATTCGAGAAAAACGGTATACTTTATCCATTAACGCTGCACTACCTACAGTAATGCCCGCCAATACCCTGCCTTGACCATCCATCAATTTTGTACCTGAGTGAATAACCAAATCCGCACCGAACTTAATAGGCTGTTGCAAATAAGGTGATGCAAAACAATTATCGATTACCAGGATCAAATTATGCTTCTTTGCAATCTTACCCAGCTCTTCTAAATCTAACACATCAACACCAGGATTAGTGGGTGTCTCCGCATAGATTATTTTGGTTTTCGGTGTGATCAGACTTTCTAATTTGTCCAATTCATCAATCTTAAAATAAGTATGATCAATATTCCATTTAGGGAAGAAATTGGTAAACAATGAGTGTGTTGAGCCAAATATACTTCTTGCAGACAACACATGATCACCACTATCTAACAATGCTGCCAAAGTAGAAAACACAGCCGCCATACCCGATGCAAATGCGAATCCGCTTTCTGCACCTTCCATCTGACATACTTTTTCTATAAACTCTGATGAATTCGGATTGGAATATCTTGAATATATATTACGCTCCTTCTCTTCAGCAAACGACGCACGCATATCTTCCGCATCTTCAAATACAAA
This sequence comes from Maribacter sp. LLG6340-A2, assembly GCF_045057105.1. Taxonomy (GTDB): domain Bacteria; phylum Bacteroidota; class Bacteroidia; order Flavobacteriales; family Flavobacteriaceae; genus Maribacter. The sequence goes on from NZ_CP159332.1 coordinate 905,035, forward strand.
ACTAGACGTTAAGTATAACGGTACTGAATGCTCCAAATTTTCTGTACGCTTCAATTGCGTACGTATGGCGTTCGTTTCAAATTTATTGTTGTTCTTGTTCATTGTAATTCCTTTTGGCTATGGCTTCACTAAGCCATCTTTCTAAAATATTTTATTTTTTTCTTCCTCATTTGACTTCGGCATCGCTCTGTCACCAACTTAAACCATTTTACTTTTTTTATCCCAAATTTGGCTGCGACTACGCTCAGCCACCATCTTGAGCAATTTTACTTTCTTTATCTCAAATCTGGCTTCGGCTTCGCTCAGCCACCTCTTTAAAATTAAGTATTAGGTCAAAGAGCGTAGATGAAGTGACTACCTACTTTTCTTTAAAATATTTATAATGAGAGTCATTTTGGCATTCTGCTAGACCTGGCAACCTACCTAATTCCCCATTAATCAATGCTTCTTTCTTTTCACGTCTCCAACCCTGTATTTGTTTCTCTCTATAAAATGCAGAATCAATTCTTAGATACTCTTCTACATAAACCAACTTCACAGGTAATCTTAATTTTGTATGATTAGCCCCTTTACCTTCTTGGTGTTCTACTATTCTTTTATCTAAGTCTTTTGTACTACCAGTATAATAACTTCCGTCTGCACATTCCAAAATATACATGAATCCTGACATACAATTATCATTTATTGGCTTCGACTACGCTCAGCCACCAATATTTAAATAATCAATTTTCTGTTCATCTAATTTAGCTTCGGCTATGCTCAACTACCAAAATACGGCCAGCTACAAACTTTTATGCGGTGACTGAGCGGAGCCGAAGTCACCCTTTCTCCGCAATCCTCAATATATCTCCAAAAACCCCTCTTGCGGTAACTGCCGCTCCTGCACCTGCGCCTTGAATCACTAACGGATTTTCTCCGTAAGATTCCGTATAAATTTCAATGATGGAATCTGATCCTTTTACCTGCCCCAAAGCACTTTCTTTTGGTACGGAAATCAGTTTTACATCTAACACTCCTTTTTCTTTTTGAAGGTTACCATGTAAATCCCCTACATACCTAAGTACATGATCAGGTTTTTGTTTCTTTTTAATTTCATTGAACTTCGTATCCAACACATCTAAATGTTCCAAGAAGAAATCAACATCTCCTTCTTGTAATTTTTTAGGTATTAAGTTCTCTATGTTAATATCGGCAAACTCATTATGTAAATCTAACTCGCGCGCCAATATCAATAATTTACGCCCTACATCATTGCCCGATAAATCTTCTCTTGGATCGGGCTCTGTAAACCCTTTTTGCATCGCATCTTTTAGAATAGATGAAAACGGCACATCTACTTCTGAGAAGGTATTGAATATATAACTTAAAGAACCCGAGAACACCCCTTTAATTCTCGTAATATTTTCACCGGACAAATGCAACAACTTAATGGTATCTATTAACGGTAATCCCGCTCCTACATTTGTTTCGTACAAATACTGTTTCTGATTTTTTTGCAGCTCTTCACGCAACAGTTGATAAAAATCGTAACGTAAGGTATTGGCAATTTTATTGGATGAAACAATATCAAAACCGTGTTCAACAAATTCAAAGTAATTGGCTACAAAGTCTTTGCTCGCCGTATTATCAATAACGATTAAATTCTCTAAATGGTGACGTTTCGCAAAGTCAAAAACATCATCAATTTTATATGATTTCCCTTTTTGCTTTAATTGCGTTTTCCAATTTTTTGCAATGCCTTTCTCGTTCAGCAGTATATTTTTAGAGTTCGCTATACCAAAAACACGAAGATCCAAGCGCTTACGGGTTTTAATGGTTTCTGCAGATTCCAATATCTGGTCTATTAAGGTGCCTCCTACATTGCCATGACCGAAAATGAGGATATTTATTTTCTTACTAATACCGAATACCTGACCATGCATTACGTTCACAGCCTTGTGCAAATCGGACTTTTTAACCACCAAACTCACGTTATTACCAGACACCGTATTATTGAACAACAACGGCACTATTTGGTTTTTGATCAATGCATTGAACGGATTATGAAATGTACTTAAATCTTGACCAACAATAGAAATAATCGAAACATCGTCCATTACCGTAATCATATTGACATCTTTAGACTCAAAGTCATTGCTGAACTCATTTTCTAGCGCCAGTTTTGCTCTTTTTGCCTTGTCTTTCTTTACTACCAGTCCGATACCTCTTTCCGAAGAACCTTGAGAAATAATACTTACACTAATATTACTAGCCTGCAATGCCTTAAATATTCTGGCATCCACACCTACTTTACCTAACAGTCCACGACCTTCAATATTGATCATGGCAACATCTTCTATAACAGAAAGCGATTTAATACCTTCTTTACTAGATTTTGCACTGATCAACGTACCTTCATTATCATCATTGTAGGTGTTTAGAATACGTAAAGGAATATTCTTTTCAATTAGCGGTATTATAGTTTTGGCATGTAAAATAGTAGCCCCAAAATTTGCAAGCTCATTGGCTTCCTCATAAGATAGGTTTGCCAATCTTTTCGCTTCTGGCACATAGTCAGGATTTGCGGTATAGATACCATCTACATGTGTATAGTTCTGCAACTCTTCGGCATCTAAGAAATTTGCTATCAATGCTGCGGAATAATTACTTCCGTTTCTTCCCAAGGTCGTTGTTTCACCTTCCAGGGTCGATGCTATAAAACCGGTTACCACGGCAACGGTATCCTTAGGAATTTCAGCAAATTTCAACAGTACACGTTCTTTCGATTCCGCCTCCAACACCTTGGCATCGCCAAAAGTATCATCGGTCTTTATGAGCTCACGTGTATCTACCAGCTTTGCATTGATGCCTTTACCTATCAACAACTTCGTTACCAATTTCGCGGAGATCAACTCACCGTAGGCAAGTACCTCATCTTTAATTTTCGAACTATAATCGCCCAATAAGGAAACGCCTTCATATAACTTTGCCAGCCCTTTAAATTCAGTAGACAAACTCACATTTTTATAAGCTTGGTTCTGATATTTTTCCAAGGCTTCAAAATCTGCTTTATAATCCTTTCCCTGGGCGGCTTTCTCCAGCATATCTTCCAACTGATCCGTTGCCTTTTCCCTAGCGGATACTACCATGGCAACATTCTCATTGTTCTTGACCTTTTGTGTAACTATATCAAGTACACGTTCTAAACCTTCGCCATTGCTCAGTGACTTACCGCCAAACTTCAAAATCTTGATTTTCTGGATATTACCATTGGTATTAAAAATACCTGTCAGCAATTTCTCCATTTGGTCAAATTCAATCAAAAATGCATCATGCCCGTGTAATGATTGTACTTCACCATAGGTAACATTACTTTTTGCCTGTGCCAGCTGCTTAAACGTATCTTTGTTTTCTTGGGCGGTAAAGAACATATCAGAATCCACCCCTATAATATGGATATTGGTATCGCTATTTTGTAGTTTGATGAAATTCTCATCACCATCTCTAGTAACGTCAATAGTCTTTAATAATTGATTCATCAATTTATAGGCAGATAACTGAAAACGTTCCTGCAGTTTATCGCCATGATGCATTAACCAACTCTCTACATTAAACACCTGCAACTCTTCATTGGTACTTCGCTTAAAGCGTTCTTTGAAGGAAGCCGGAGTTCTATAACACAACATGGCATGCATACGTGCATCATGTACGGGCTGCTTAGAGTTTACCAAAAACTGTTCTTGAATTTGGCAATTGGCAATTAACCAATCGGTAGATTTCCAATCTGATGCTACAGGTATCAAATGCTCAGTTAAGGTTGGGTGTAAGGCTGCCATTTCCCACGCAATACCTCCACCTAAAGAACCACCGATCAAAGCAAATAAACGTTCTATTTTCAATTGCTCCAAGCCCAACAAGAACATTCTAGCCACATCACCAGCTACAAAATCCTTATAATTTTCAATCACGAACTTATCATGACCGTTACCGGGAATATTGAATGCCAAAATGGTATACTTATTTGTATCGATACACTTTTCCTCCCCGATCAAGGCAGACCACCAACCATTTTCTCCGGTTACATTTGAGTTACCGGTCAATGCATGGTTCACCAAAATAATAGGTGCTGTATGTAGCTTTTTACCAAATACCTGATATGACAATTGTATATCTTGGGTGATACCGCTTAAGGTCTTATAATTTTTAATCTGTAGTTGATGTAGCATCTAATTTCAAATCAATTTGTGGCTTGGTTTCGGCTGGGCTCAGCCGAAACCAATATTCTTTTTTTCTTAAACCACCGATCACTTAGTCTCCGCTTAGCGACCGGTGGTTTCAGCTTTTACCGTATCTAAATTAAAGGCTGGCAAATGCCTGCTCTAGATCGGCTTTTAAATCTTCTATATCTTCTAGACCAACTGACAAACGAATTAAATCTTGACCTACGCCCGCTCCTTCTTGCTGCTCTGCAGTCAATTGTTGGTGCGTGGTACTTGCTGGGTGAATGATCAGTGATTTGGTATCACCAATATTCGCTAGCAATGAGAATATTTTAGTCGCATCGGTCAACTTCTTAGCAGCTTCGAATCCGCCTTTTACACCAAAAGTAACCAATCCACTTTGTCCTTTTGGCAAGTATTCTTTTGCCAATTCGTTGTACTTATTGCTCTTCAATCCTGGGTAATTTACCCATTCCACTTCCGACCTGCCTTCTAACCATGCTGCTAATTCTAATGCATTTGCACTGTGTTGCTTGATACGTACAGGTAGTGTTTCTAATCCTTGTATGATTTGGAATGCGTTGAACGGACTCAAAGCTCCACCAAAATCACGCAAACCTTCCAAAATCAATTTAAACGTAAATGCTGCTGCGCCTAATGCTTCGCTATATACCAAACCATGGTAACCTGCAGAAGGCTCCGTAAATTCAGGGAATTTCCCGTTGGTCCAATCAAAGGTACCGGCATCGATAATAGCGCCACCTAACGAGGTTCCTTGTCCGCCAATATATTTTGTCAATGAATGTATCACCAAGTTTGCCCCATGTTCAATTGGGTTTAACAATGATGGAGTAGCTACGGTATTATCTACTATAAATGGAACACCAGCTGCTTTAGATTCTTTTGAGATCGCTTTCAGATCCAACACATCTAACTTTGGATTCCCTAGGGATTCTACAAAAAATGCCCTTGTATTATCTTGTACCGCTTTTCCAAAATTTTCAGGATCAGAAGCATCTACAAAAGTTGTTGTAATACCAAATCTTGGCAAGGTAACATTCAACAAATTAAAAGTACCACCATACAAACTGCTCGATGCCACAATGTGATCACCTGCTTTTAACAAGGTCAATAAACCAGTAGAAATTGCCGCTGTACCCGACGCAAAAACCACTGCACCGATACCACCTTCTACGGCAGCCAATCTATCTTGTAATATTTGGTTTGTAGGGTTGTTTAAACGTGTGTATATAAAACCCAGTTCTTTAAGGGAAAATAAGTTTGCCGCATGATCTGTATCATTAAATACGTAAGATGATGTTTGATAGATTGGTACTGCCCTTGTACCACCATTGGTAGTTGTGTCGTGACCTGCGTGTAAAGCGTTTGTTGCTAATTTGTGATTACTCATGATTTTGTTGTTTTTAAAATTTTTTAATATTTAAAAAGCCCATCCTAACCACACCTAAAATGTGAGTAGGTAAAATCAAAAAGTTATAAGAAAGTATTTCGAGAAATTCGATTACTGTTATCCTTCCCCTAAGGGTAGAATGTAGCACCTTCTTTGTATGGAACAAAGGGTTGCTAAGGTTTCAAAGGGTCTAATCCCTCCACCTTTCTTGATAACTATTCAATACGTGTGTGAACTTTGAGCTACAAATATAATGGCAGAAAAATGTAAAAACCTAGTATTTTATGAAAAATATATAATTCTAGGCGATGTTGTTATTTTTTTATGGATCATAAGACAACTTGAAACCTCATCAGCCACGAGGTTTCCGATACATTTTTGAATATCCGTTGTTCTACCTATAAAAATACTTGAATCGACTTACACGTTTTAACATAGACCAATGTGTTCCAGATAAACAGATAGCCGCACTTTGATCGCTATGACTGAAAATGAACAACCGTCATTCGAAAACGAGTAACAAGCAACGAATAACGATTAACGAACCTATTTAATCATCCCAGCACTCTTGTACTTCTCAATATATTGTTGATCTTGTTCTGGGGAGTCTTTGTATTTTTTGCGAAGTGCCACCAAATCTTTCTTCAGCTTTTTAACGGTATCGGCATAAGCTGGGTCGTTATAAACGTTGTTCATCTCCTTAGGATCTTTTAATCTATCATACAACTCCCATTCATCTACGTCATAGTAGAAATGCACCAATTTAAATTCTTTGTTCACGATACCGTAGTGACGTTTTACCATATGAACCGACGGATATTCGTAATACTGATAATACACCGCATCACGTGTCCACTTGTCTTTTTCCCCTTTCAATAACGGAATTAAACTTTCTCCTTGCATATCACTTGGCGGAGTGATGCCTACCGCTTCCAACATGGTTTGTGCAAAGTCTAAATTCTGCACCATTTCATTTTCTACAGAACCAGGTGCCACTACATTTGGCCAACGTACCAATAACGGAGTTTTGAATGATTCGTCATATATAAACCGTTTATCGAACCAACCGTGTTCCCCTAAGTAAAATCCTTGGTCAGAGGTGTAAATTACAATGGTATTTTCTGCTAATCCGCTTTCATCCAAATAATCCAATAATCGACCTACATTATCATCTACCGAGGAAATACTTCCCAAATAATCTTGCATATAGCGCTGGTACTTCCATTTCATTTTCTCGGTATCGTTCATTTTTGGCCAATTGTTGTAGAAGAAGTCATTGATGGAATCTAACACCGGATCGTACAATGCTTTTTGTTCTGCAGTGGCACGGTTATACGGACCATAAAAACTATTTGGATATTCTTCTATTACCGGAAAAACCTTGCCCTCCATTTTTGCCAGGGTCTCTGGTCTAATTTTACTATCATGACTATACATCATGTGTGTCAACAAATTCATTTCTGCCGTTTTTGCTGCCGTACCCCTATTGCTGTAATCATCAAAAAGCGTTTCCGGCTCAGGGAAAGTTTTTTGTGTAAATTCCTTGAACTTATCCGCACGAGGCCACCATGGTCTGTGAGGTGCCTTATGCAAGTACATCATCATAAACGGTTCGTCATTTGACGCTTCTTCTTTTAACCAGTCTAACGACACATCTGTAATAATATCGGTTACATACCCTTGTTTGGTAATGGTATCGCCATTCGTGACTATAAAATCAGGATTAATATAATGCCCCTGACCCGGCAAAATCATAAACTCATCTACCCCTTTTGGGTTGTTCCCAAAATGTAGCTTTCCAAACATGGCTGTCTTATATCCGTTCTTTTTAAATATTTGCGGAAATGTCACCTGTGTAGTATCGAACGGAAAGTAATTATCTACTTTTCCATTAATATGTGTGTGCTTACCCGTTAGAATAGTAGCTCTTGATGGCGCACAGATAGAGTTGGTAACACTGGCATTGGTAAACAACATCCCTTCTTTTGCCAAACGGTCAATATTTGGAGTCTGGAGCAATTTGTCATCATACGCACTAATGGCTTGGTACGCATGATCATCTGACATGATGAAAATGATATTGGGTTTTTTCTTTTTGCTTTTTTGGGCTTTCGCATTAGTAGGTAGCAGGAAAAGTACGCCTGCTAGGACTAGAATTAGATTTTTCATTTTGGTTGATGTTGTTGTTCGTTGTTGGTTGTTGGTTGTTCGTTTTGACTTGTATTAAAAGTAGGGATAATTATAACGTATTACTTAACATCACAATTTAGAATTAACTTTATATATCGTAATTCTGGAGGTGACAAAGGATATTTAGGCAACTTATTTACATTCAATAAATCCAAATGCACCTTTTCAGTCTCATTCATTAATTCGAAGAATAATTTTCTATTCGCACTTACGTATTTTCTGATCTTTTGGTTATAAAAAACATTCATCTTTTTATCATATTTATCTAACAGATCTTCCAAATCTATAGAATCAAAAATATTCTCCAAAAAATCCAAAGCTCTTTTCAAACCTTTCCAATTAGGATGTTCAACTATTTGGATTTGTAAATATGTCCGAAATTCATCAGTTTGAAATGATTCAAACCTTACATCTTCAGATACAGTATATTCAGCATGGCTTCTCAAAGGAAAATATTGTTTGTGCATTGTAAAATTTCTCAATTCCTTTATAAAGCAATGAAATGAATCTTCTAATCGTCCCACATTATGAATTTCATTAAAAATTGTAGCACTTGAAAGTAAATTGTGAATTTTAGCGACTAAAATTCTTTGTCGAAAATGTCTTCTTACCGAGTCTGATGTTAAATTAACTTCATTAGAATAAAATTCAACTAATGCCTTCTTCCAACTAATGTAATTGTGCTTGTAAATAAAAAATGAGTTCCTAATTGTTTGTATTGTTTTGAAGCATTTATAACCATCAGAATTTCTTATTTCTATACTTCTTTTTTGCGATGTCAATATAATATGAACTACATCTCGGTTAAAAAAATCATCCATAATTAAGATTTTACTCCAACACAGAAAACTCAATACTAGAATCCGTAAACACGGTATGCGTTTGGGTTTTAAAGTCTTGTTCGTCAGCTTCAAAGATATTGTCTACATAGGTCTGCGGATTTAAATCTATTAAAGGAAACCACGTACTCTGTACTTGCACCTGTAACTTATGCCCTTTTTTAATGGTGTGGAAAACGTCTTGTAACTTTATAGTAACATCGGTCTTTTCATTGGGTACAAACGGCTCTGGCTCGGCAAAACTGTTTCTAAAACGCCCTCTCAACACCTCGCTACGTACCATTAAATGATAATTGCTCATTTTCAAATGGTCTTGCATGCCTTCGTAGTTTGGTTCGTCTGCTGGGTGAACATCTATTATCTTTACAATCCAATCTGCAGCAGAACCTGTAGTCGCTACTTTCAACTTCGCCAAAATATCACCCGCCAAAGTCATATCTTCTTCCATAACCTCGGTCTCAAATACCAAAACATCACCGCGTCGAGCTGCAAAACGCTGATCGTCTGTCATATATTTTCTTGGCGTAAACACCGTTTTAATATCTTCAGAATAAGGTACCGGTTTTTTGATATCACTAACAAATTTCACCTCTTCTACTCCTTTAGGTTCAGCGGTAAGTTCTTGATCGGGAGACAAATACATATCTTTTTTCACTACACCCGCCGGTGGCCATGTGTCATAGGTTTTCCAATCTTTTCTACCAGTATCAAAAACATAGGCTTCCGGCAGCCCACTATCTTTATCCCCATCTCCTTTCAAGAAATGATCGAAGAACTTGGTTTCTATATTTTCTTGGAAAAACTCAGAAATACCGTCACCAAAGTAATAATTACCCACGGTATTCTGCCCTTTTCTTCGCGCCCATCCACCGTGATCCCAAGGTCCAAAAACCAGGGTGTTGTAATTTTGGGCATTGTATTTTTCAATGTTCTTATAGGTTTCTAAAGGTCCGTACAAATCTTCGGCATCAAACTCGCCAGCAACCACCATAGTTGCTACGGTTGGTTTTACATCTTTTAAATGCTGAATCAACCCACGGCTTTGCCACATTTCATCATAATTAGGGTGTTCTTTAAGCTCGTTCCAGAAATAATCATCTGTAACCCCTTCTTTTGCCATACGCGGCGTATCTGCAGTTTCGTATTCAAAAAAACGGTCTAAATTTTTCAGCGGACCTTCATCTAAAAAGAATTGATACTGATCTTCCGTTGGCAAATCAGGCAATGTATACCATGCCGTATCTATCGGTTTATCTCCATCTGGTCTTGGCGTACCAAATAATGATGTTGCCCTAAAATAGCTCAATAAATACGCTCCATTATGGTGAAAATCATCAAAAAAGAAATCGGCAATACTTGCCTGTGGTGAGGCTGCCTTTAATGCCGGGTGGGCATCTACCACAGCATAGGTAGAGTAAAAACCAGGATAGGAAATTCCCCAAATACCCACATTACCATTATTGTTTTCCACATTGTTTACCAACCATTCTATAGTATCATAAGTATCTGAACTTTCATCAATATCTTGATCAGTTTCTTTATTGGGAATATAGGCACGCATATTTTCATAGTGACCCTCGCTTAGCCAACGGCCACGTACATCTTGATAGACAACGATATAACCATCTTGCATCATGTGGATATTGGGACCAATCTTTGTTTTGTAATTACCCTCTCCGTAAGGCCTAGAACTATACGGTGTTCGCTGCATGATAATAGGATATTCTTTTGAGGTATCTTTTGGCGAATAAATGGTAGTGTGCAGTTTAATACCATCTCGCATGGTGATATCTACTTCCTTTTTGTTGTAGTTATCTTCTACGTAGGTATCCGAGACTTCGGCATTGGCTGTTTTAGGGGCAGTTTTTCTACAGGAAACAAGTACTGTAGCCAATAAAATAAAAGTGAATAAGTGTTTGATCGTAAACTTTGGCATGTCTTAAAGGTTTGATGTCTTAAAACTAAGAAAGTTTACAGGTGTACGGAACAAAAAAGGGATGAATTTTAACGGTATATTACGTTAGGTACACTTCTCTAAATTTATTGTACCAATGTAAAGCACCCTACAATTGATGCCTCATAATCCCAAAATATTAAGGCATGATGCTGGGGTTTGGGAAATGTATTTATAAAAAAAGAGCGACTTGTAGGTGAGTCGCTCTTTTTAAAAATGGTAGTAATTTTCAAAACATAAGTATCTTTTTTGCCAAAAGAAGCATTCCGGAAAAAAACTCATTCCGATACACTTTCATGTCCTGATTTTGGTTAAATGTGGTTTTCATTTGGGATTGTTTTTAGGTTAAGAAAAATTTGGGGAAACTTTTATATTCAATGGGCATTATTATTCAAATTCAAGAACTGCTATTTTATCATGTTGAAGGGCTTTTTCCTTTATCCCGATTTTATCCCATTTTGGGTCATCATCGGTATTAAAAACATGAATTTTAACGTCTACTTCAGGTACTTGTACCGTTGTTTCTTGGTCAAAAATCATAGATACATCTTTTTTATGCGTTGGCGTGTTTATTAAATATCCAGAAATTAAATCTGTATCCTTAGCACATGAACCGGCAAAGACACATAAAACAAAAATCAGGGCCAGCCGAAAAACTTTTAAAAAAGTGGTCATAATTAAAGAGGTTAAGTTTTAGATAACGATTTGGGATTCGTTTAATCACATTTCAAATATATGTAGTACATTTCTTACATTTTATTTTTTGTGGTGAAAGTGGCCCAACTTGTTGTGAAAACAAACTACCTATGTTTTTTGTGCCAAATAAACCAATTCAACCAACAAAAAAAGCGGCCCTATGGCCGCTCTATATTTATGTGAAAATGGAAAATTTAAATTTTAAAAGCTGATTTAATCTCCGCTACCTTGTCTAACTTCTCCCAAGTAAACAATTCCACTTCTTTTTCTATACGTCCGTTATAAGGAGATTCAAATACTTTCGTAATTGTAACGGGCTGTTTACCCATGTGGCCATATGCAGCGGTCTCCAAATATATAGGGTTTCTTAATTTTAACCTATCCTCTATGGCAAAAGGTCTCATATCAAACAATTCTGCCACTTTTCTGGCAATTTCGCCATCACTTAACCCTACTTTAGAGGTACCGTAGGTATCTACATAAATAGAAGTTGGTTCCACAACACCGATCGCATAGCTAACCTGTACCAAAATTTCATCTGCAACACCTGCAGCCACTAAATTTTTTGCCGCATGACGTGCCGCATAAGCCGCACTACGGTCTACCTTACTTGGATCTTTACCACTAAAAGCACCACCACCGTGGGCTCCTTTACCACCATAGGTATCAACAATAATCTTTCTTCCCGTTAAACCGGTATCTCCATGTGGTCCTCCAATTACAAACTTTCCGGTTGGATTGATATGGTATTTGATTTGATCATCGAACAATTTTTGGGTGTCTTCTGGCAACTGTGCCTTGACCCTAGGGATTAGAATGGAAATAATGTCCGACTTTATTTTCTCCAACATTTTTTCATCATCCTGATCAAATGCGTCATGTTGGGTAGAAACCACTATCGTATCAATACGTTGTGGCTCATTGGCATCTGAATACTCCAAAGTTACCTGGGCTTTGGCATCGGGCCTTAAATACGAAATCTCTTTACCCTCACGTCGCAATTCTGCCAAGGTGTGTAAAATCTTATGCGATATATCCAAGGCCAACGGCATGTAGTTTTCTGTTTCGCTGGTTGCATAACCAAACATCATACCCTGGTCACCCGCTCCTTGCTCTTCTTTATCTCCACGATCTACACCTTGGTTTATGTCCTGACTTTGTTCATGTATCAATGAAATAACCCCACAAGAATCTCCACTAAATTGATATTCCCCTTTGGTATATCCTATTTTATTGATGACTTCACGTGCAATGTTCTGAACATCCAAATAGGTATTACTGCGTACTTCACCGGCCAATACCACTTGTCCTGTGGTCACCAATGTTTCACAAGCAACTTTACTTTCTGGGTCAAAGGCCAAAAAATGATCCAACAAGGCATCACTAATTTGATCCGCAACTTTATCCGGGTGTCCTTCACTAACAGATTCTGATGTAAATAAATATGGCATAACAAACTTTTTATTCTTAAAAGGATTTGAACTTATGCCGAAAAAGAAGTATGATGTGATATGGTATCAGCATCAACTGCTTTAGCATTTTTTTGTCTATACCCGTAGGTTAAAACAGAGGTTGCAATCAGTCAAATCCCTCCTCTATATTTTAATTCAGCTGCAAAAATAGAAAAAATGTTCTGTTCCCTATCTTAATACCATGTTATTTATTGACACAATTCAACAAAAAGACCATTGCCTTATTAAAACATAAGCCCTACAAGTCATATTTAATAGATAGCAATACATAACGAGGCTGTACAAAATATGCCTGGGTACTAAAATAAAGTTCATTGGTACTATCTCTATTAAGGGTGGTAGTATTTAAAAGATTGGTGCCCTGTATTCCATATTCCCAATGACTGTCCTTTTTCTGATAACTAAGGTTGGCCCCCAAGAAACTATAGGTATTGGTTATGGTATCTTCTTTATCATTATAGTTATAATAATCATAGTCCAGATTAAAAATAAAGTTCTTTAAAAAACTGGCATCTAAGCGGGCATAGGGCCTTTTGGTATAAAATGTTGTTTCCAGTCCACCATTCTCATAATTATTTATCGTATACCGGTAGCCCAATTCCAAATTGGGTGCACTTTTGAAATTGGTAGATAAAGCGGTTGTATAGTTCTGCGTTAGTGAGTTTGAGGTACGTTGTATATTATCTACCACATTATTGGTCGTAGACCAACTTAAATTACCCTGTACCGATGCCTTAATCTTACCAAAAGTACGTTCGTATTTACCATTGGCACTAAAAGATTCATCTGCGAAATTAGAATTTATGGTACTGCCTACCCTATTGATACCCACAATATTTACACCATTCTTTAAGGCATCTATTCTTTTGGTATACGCCAAATTTGCAAATATATTTGTGAAATTGAACATATTGAAACTAAAAAAATTAAGGGATACGTTATGGTTCAATGCACTTTCCAATTCTCTATTTCCACTGTACAATGAATTATAATTGTTCAATACATATCCTTGGGCAAAATCACTAACATCCGTAAAAGAACGGGTGACTTGATAATTAAAACGAAGATTTTCAGATTTTTTTAGCTGTGCATTTATGTATATATCTGGTAATAACGATGTTAAATTATCTTCGACCACAGTACCCAATTGCTCATTTTTTACATTAAACCGATGCAAGGTTACACCCGGGTTAAAAGTAAAAATCCCCGAAATAACTTTATAATGTAAGCCGGCATACACATCTGAAACATGAAACGCCACATCATTGCTAAACGCATCACCGTTCATATTTAAAACATCTTTGTTATCTAAAATTTGAAATATATAAGAATTGAAATTTTGATTGCTCTGGGTAGTACCCAAGGTTAAATTGATATTGCTCTTACTACCAAGCACCCTATAATAATCCACTTTTGCATCTACCTTGTTCGTTACCACCGTTTTTGCCTGATTGATGTTGTACATGGCCTGATCTTCATCAACAGGAAAAATATCAACAAATGCAAACTCATTACGTATAGCTTCATAAAAAGGGTCTTCGTCTTGATAGAAATGTTGCGCTTCTACAGCAAAAATATTCTTTTCATTAAGCGTGTAGTAGACATTTAAGTTCTGGTTTACGGCCAAAGGTTTTTGCTTTTTCTCTTCTATTATTTCATCTGTAATTGACGAAACGGACAGTACATTGACCTCTTCGGTATCATCGGATTGCTTTAAAAGGGCGTCATAATCTAATTGAAAATCTTCATTAGGTTTATATCTGGCACTTAATTTTGCTAAGCCTAAATGTATGGTCTGGTCTGTATTATTAGTGGTACGCTCTACATCATTACTTGCTATGTATGATATGCTTCCTTCAGATTTCATGAGGGTGCCGGTATAGGAATATATACCAAAACCACTTAGGTCAAGACTTTCTGTAGGTGCGTAGCTAAAATTTGCCGCCGCAAACTTGGTGTCAATATCATTGGCCCTATTATTCTGGGACGATGAAAGACCTAAACCATCTACACCGGTGGCTATGGAGCTGCCCACTCTTGAATTCAAATTTCTAAATCCACCTGTAAAATTCCTATAATCGCTACGTGTAAAGGGCACTTCCCCTATATTATTTGCATCCGTTATAATGTTAATGCTGTACTTGGGACTGTAATAAAATAATTTAGGATGTGCCAAATACCGGTCTTCTGGTCCATAACCTGCCGTAATTTCCCCAAACCAAAAATTCTTTTTTCCCTCTTTTAACTTAATGTTGAGCGCCACATTATCATCATCATTGGTAAGGCCCTTCATTTGCGACACCTCATTAAAATTACGCAATACCTCCACCTTGCTTAATGCATTGGCCGGTATATTCTCTACCGCCAACTTACTATCGCCGTCGAAAAAGTCTTTTCCCTCGACCATAACTTTGCTAACCGTTTTGCCCTCAACCTCAATTTGGCCATCATCATTAATTTCTATCCCGGGCAAGTTTTCAAGTACATCTTTCAACTTTTTTTCAGTTCCAGAAACAAAGGAATCCGTATCATATACAATTGTATCGCCCTTAACGGAAACCGGCATTTCATACGTAACATCTACCTCATCTAATTGTGCCGCCTGTTCATATAATACAATTTCCTTGACGGCGTTATTCTCCTCTGCCGTAAAAGTAAAAGACTCTGGTTTATAGCCAAGGTAGCTGACCTTTACCGTGTATTGCTCACCTGTTTTTAACTTAAGTTTAAACAGGCCGGCATGGTTTGTAATACCATAAGATTCCAAACCTTGTGTAGCAGTGTTAATGGCAATAACATTGGCCATATCCACACCTACGCCCAAACTATCCTTTACGGTACCGGACAATATAATTTCCTGAGCAAAGGCCATCTTAGAGACCACCAAAAGCAATAGGGTTAAAAGCACTTTATTTCTCATGTTTTCCCTGTAAATTAAAATGTATTATAAAGCACTCTTGTTAATTTGGCCTTCCACCACCACGACCACCACGATTCCTAAAATTCTCTCTCATTTCTTTCATTTTTTCCTGCGCAATTGTGTCGTATTCTTCTTGGGTTACCCTTTTTCCTTTGTTGGGTGCTTTAAGCTCAATTTTATCCGAAGGGTTTAAGGTAATCTCAGAACATATAATGGTAGTGATATCATCATTGATCGCAAGAATGAGTCCAGGGAGTCCCCAATACAGACCCGGGCCATGGTTTATTGGAATTTCTGGAGTATACCAAGCAACAATCTCTACCTCCTTAATGGTAAACTCTTCTTCTTTAGTCTCGCTATCTTTACTTTCTTCTCCCCTTCCCGGTCTTCTAAATATGGCACGCATATTAGGCCGTTTTATAGTCTTGGTAGCTGTTGCCTTAAATGCCATATAATTACCTATCTGTTTAGACTCGCTACCCATTTTCCAGTCTAACGCCTGTAGTTCATCATCAATCAGGAAGATTTTACCTAGAAGTTCATTTTTTACCAAATACCTCCGCTCCTGAATATTTTTATATAAATCGCCATCAGTTCCTGTCATTGCTCCAAACCTTGGACCACGACCACCACCTCTTTCGCCGGGCTGTTCCAACTTTTCCTCCTCTTTATAAATAGATGCCGTTTTATTGAAGTTGAGCACATAGGTTTTTTCATTGGCCCTTTTTATACGCTCTAACATTTCTTTTTTTCTATCCTCTGGAATATTTCTATTGCCAAAATCAAAATTTACCTGAGTTTTACTTTGATAAATTGCTTTTCCTTGAAAGTCTTGAGCATGCATATTTATACTGATGCTTGTTATAAACATTCCTAATAACCATGTATATTTCATTCCTAACTAATTTTAATACCAGTAGGACTCTTTAATTTTCTTTTGGTTTAACAGTACCTATGTTAATTAATTACAAAGCCCTAATTTTTTTTAGTCATATAACAAATATGTTTTTACTTCCTGTAGTTATCTTGTATCTTGTACCATTCTTAAGAATGGCTTAAAACAACACAACCATATAATTAACTTATTCTATGCACATAGCAGTTGCCGGAAATATCGGTGCAGGAAAAACGACCTTAACTAGATTACTTGCAAAACATTATAAATGGGAAGCTCATTTTGAAGATGTAGTTGAGAACCCATATTTAGACGATTTTTATAATCAGATGGAACGCTGGAGCTTTAACCTACAGATATATTTTTTAAATAGTAGGTATCGCCAGATTTTACAGATCAAAGAAAGTGGCAAGGAGATCATACAGGACCGTACCATTTATGAAGATGCCCATATATTTGCGCCAAACCTGCACGCTATGGGGCTTATGACCAATAGGGATTTTCAAAACTACACTAGTTTATTTGATTTGATGGAGAGCTTGGTTGACCCGCCAGATTTATTAATCTACTTACGTAGTTCCATACCCAATTTGGTAAAACAGATTCATAAAAGAGGCCGTGAATATGAAAACACCATATCCATTGATTATCTAAGCCGTTTGAACGAACGCTATGAAGCTTGGATACATGGGTACCAAAAGGGTAAATTACTTATCATAGATGTTGATGACTTGGATTTTGTAGACAATCCGGAGGACCTTGGCACCATTTTAAATAAAATAGACGCTGAAATTAACGGTCTTTTCTAAAGCATAATTAAATATTCCCCCTTTGAACAATTTTGAGAATAAGGTCAACAACTTCCTTAAAAATGATGAGCCTTTTATTTTTATCATTGATTTTCAAAAATCAGAACAATTGGCCTATTCATATAAAGAAGCGGCCCAGCAAAATATTTATTTCAATATAAAAGGGGTTAGCAATGACCAGGATTTACCATCCTATACACCAACCAAAACACCAATTGCTTTACATCCAAAGCCAATTAATAAAAAAGTATATTCTAAAGCATTTAATGCGGTAAAGCAAGAATTAAAAAATGGCAATAGCTTTTTGTTGAACCTTACATTTTCTACTCCCTTACATACCAATACCCCGCTCAAGGACTTTTACTTTAATTCAGCTGCTCCATATAAATTGTGGTATAAGGATAATTTCGTTGTTTTTTCTCCTGAATGCTATATTAAAACCCAGGGTGATACTATATTTTCATATCCAATGAAAGGGACTATCAATAATGAATTACCCAATGCAGAAGCACTACTGTTATCAAGCAAAAAGGAACTATATGAGCACAATACCATTGTAGACCTTATCCGTAATGATTTATCCATGATCGCCAAAAAGGTCAAAGTCAATAAATTCAGATACATTGAAAAAATAAAAAAAGGGTCCCAAGAACTCCTACAGACCAGTACCGAAATCCAGGGTAATTTACCTTTAAATTGGAAAACCAATTTTGCCGAACTACTTTTAAAAACTTTACCCGCAGGTTCCATAAGTGGGGCTCCTAAAAAAAAGACCATAGAAATTATAGAACAGACAGAAAGTATGCCTAGAGGTTTTTATACAGGTATATTCGGTATTTTTGACGGTAAGAATATTGATAGTGCCGTTAGTATACGATTTATAGAAAAAAAGAATGGAAAATTATCCTATAGAAGTGGTGGCGGCATAACACACTTAAGCACCCTAGAGGAAGAATACCAAGAACTTTTAGAAAAAATTTATGTACCCATTATTTGAGTCAGTGCATATTAGTAATGGCAAAATACAAAATGGCCTATACCACGAAAAAAGATTCACTAGCTCCTATATAAAGTATTTCAGCAGCAAACCCACCTATTCTCTTTTCGAGGGTATTTCTATATCAAATTTAGAACCTTATGTAAACCATAAACTTAGAATAGCATACGGCTATAAGGACAAAGTATGGAAAATTACACCGTACACCAATTCCTTACCCACCACACTACAACTCGTTCATGACAATACCATATTTTACGGACTTAAATTTAACGACCGTGAACAATTAAATGCCCTTTATAAACAAAAAAATACTGCCGATGATGTTTTAATTATCAATAATGGTACTATTACAGACGCAACATATTCCAATATCCTGTTTACTGATGGCAAAGGTATATTTACCCCCTCTACCCCGCTGCTAAATGGCACATGTAGAGCTAGATTATTAGCGGATAACATTGCTCAACCCAAAATAATTACCCCAGCAGATTTACAGGATTACCAATATTTTCAGCTAATAAATGCCTTAAATGATTTTAATACATCTAGATGGATACGCATTGAAAACATTTTTCCACCTAAATAAAGCCATGCTCCTTGGCATGGGCAATGGCCTCCTTTGTTTTATTGACCATAAGAAAAGGGATATCCTTAAAATCAACAAAGAGGTTTTCAATTCTGGCCATACGTTTGGCATCGTTTACACTTCGTAGGTAAATTGCTTTAATCCTACCCGGAAAAAGAGCGGATATTTCCTGATATATATCTCCATCCTTTTCACCACTATCGCCTATTAAAATAAAAGGAAGTTCAGGATAAGCATTTAGAAGATTACTAATTTCCCTTTGTTTTTGGGGTTTTTCATCGTTCTTTTTTCGCATTCTAAAACTGGCCATACTGCGTAATAGCAACGGACCTTTGGGAAACTTATTCGTTTTTAAAAAAAGCTCAAGATAACGGTACAAGTTCCAAGGGCTATGACTTACATAAAAAATAGGATTGGCCTCTTCCCCCGTTTTTCCATTATGTAACTTCATATAAAAATCAGATGCGCCATCTAATTGCCTACGCTTGGTGGCCCTTTTAAACATGGTGTTGATAATAACTTTCCATTTTAACGAGGATACCACACCTGTATGTAAAATGGTGTCGTCTATATCACTAATTACACCAAATTTGGCATGTTTATGGGGAATAAGCATTTCTCCGGGAAATTTATTCTTTAAGAGGATTTCCCGTTTTAAATTGGTGTCCGTAAATGACAGTTCAAAATTTACCCATCCTTCTTCGTTGGCCAGATCATGTAAACCATTAATCTGCTCATCTATTAAATAATAACCATCATCATCTGTAGTTCCTTGTACAGTTTCCCCATTGGGCAGGGTAATTTTTATAGCGGTATTCCTAATTTCATCGGTTTCGAATCTTTTCCATGTATTTTGCATAAGATTAAAGATTCCCTTTTGATCTAAATCAATCTTCTCATCTTCAATAGCACGGCCTCTAACGTACAATCTGCTTGCACTCCCGTAGGACTGAAAATTGATAATCTGCAGTTTATCTTTCTTAAAAATACCCATGGTGTTAAAATTACGGTCTTTCAACAACCTTTAAAATTTTTATTGCAATAAATACAATAATTAAGCTACAATCTAATCTTAAAAGGTTAAAACAGGTATTGAAGCATGTTTTTACTCATTGAAAACTACCATACACTCATTACCCATTGTACAGCGCACTCAACATCAATAGCTTTAAACTATAATCGTACTTGTGTATTACAAGTCTAAAAATATAATTATGAAACCAAAAAAAAATCCGCAACAAGACCTCAACAAGAAAAGTGCCACCTACTTCGTTTTTGGACTACTTATGGTATTAGCAATGACCTATGTAGCCTTGGAATGGAAAACATTTGACCGCTCTCATTATGATAGTATCAGTATGCATAAACCTGACCTGGATATAACAGAAGAACCCCCAATATTTCAATTAGAGGTGCCGCCACCACCAAAACCACCTGTACTCCCAGTTGAAATTGAAATAGTGGATGACACTGACCCTGTAGAGGAAACAGACGTTATAGCCATTGAAGTCAATACAGAGACCGAAGTTGTAGACGTTTCTGAATTTGAAGTCATAGAAGAAGAGGAAGAAGTCAAAGTTATTTGGAAAACTATTGAGGAAGTACCCGTTTTCCCCGGGTGTGAAAATGATAAAGATAAACGCGCCTGTTTTAACAAAATGATGCAGAAACACATTAAAAAGAATTTCAGGTATCCTGAACTAGCACAAGAATTAAATCAACAAGGTAGGGTAAGTACCCAATTTATGATCAACAGAGATGGTAGTATTGGAGCTATACAAAAAAGAGGCCCACATGAAATATTGGAAAAAGAAGCAGTACGCATTTTATCTAAACTGCCAAAAATGAGTCCAGGTAAGCAACGAGGGAAAGCGGTACCCGTTTCATTTTCCATCCCAATAACATTTAAACTGCAATAACATCAAGACATAAAAAAACCATCAGCAAAAACTGATGGTTTTTAAATAGTTAGGGTAACCCGTCCTAACTACTTATTGATTTCTACTTTTTCTATAGTCACTTCCGTGCTAGTTCCTTTTTTTTCAATACTGGCTTTTTCAAACTTTTTTAATTGTGTTTCTACTTCAGCTTTCGTACCGGTATATACTTTTTCCTCTGTGACAGATTTACCATTAACCATGGTTGAATAAGTGACAATGGCCTGGGCCAAATCCTCATTTTCCACATTCATTTCTATAGTTACCTCCTTGGTATCTTTTGACATAGCAACACCATCTTCCGTATGTCCGCCTAATATTGGTGCTATCACCAAACCGATCAAGCAGGTCAACTTTATCAAGATATTCATAGAAGGACCCGAGGTATCTTTAAACGGATCCCCTACAGTATCACCGGTAACGGCCGCTTTATGGGCCTCTGAACCTTTATAGGTCATTTCACCATTGATCTCTACTCCCGCTTCAAATGATTTTTTAGCATTGTCCCAAGCACCACCGGCATTGTTTTGGAAAATTGCCCATAACACCCCTGATACTGTAACACCGGCCATATAACCACCCAACATTTCTGCAATGGCCAATTTATTCATACCAAACAATAATGGGGCAAAAGCGATAACCAAAGGAAAACCAATGGTCAACAGACCGGGCAACATCATTTCCTTAAGTGAAGCCTGTGTAGAAATTGCCACACATTTATCATATTCCGGTTTACCTGTACCTTCCATAATACCCGGGATATCTTTAAACTGTCTCCTTACCTCCTGAACCATTTCCATGGCCGCCTTACCAACGGCATTCATAGCCAAAGCAGAAAATACCACTGGGACCATACCACCAATAAACAACATAGCCAAAACCGGAGCCTTAAATATATTGATACCATCAATACCTGTAAAGGTTACATAAGCTGCAAACAACGCCAAGGAAGTAAGTGCCGCAGAAGCAATGGCAAATCCTTTACCTGTGGCCGCTGTGGTGTTCCCAACAGAATCCAAGATATCTGTTCTTTCCCTTACAATTGGTTCTTGTTCACTCATTTCTGCAATTCCACCCGCATTATCGGATATTGGCCCAAAGGCATCAATTGCCAATTGCATTGCCGTAGTAGCCATCATTGCAGATGCCGCCAACGCCACACCATAAAAACCTGCAAATGCATAGGATGCCCATATGGCTCCTGCAAATAATAACACTGACGGAAATGTAGATATCATACCCGTTGCCAGACCGGCAATGATATTTGTACCAGCTCCTGTTGATGATTGTTGAACGATCTTTAAAATGGGCGATTTACCTAATCCCGTATAATATTCAGTTACCGATGAAATAACGGCACCTACTATTAAACCTACCAAAGTGGCATAGAATACGCGCATTGAGGAAATTTCCTGAATTCCCTCTCCAAAAAATTCCATTTGCATGGTCTCTGGCAACATCCACGTTACCAATGCAAAACAAGAAATGGCCACTAGTACAATAGATGTCCAGTTTCCAATATTCAACGCCCCCATTACTTGTGCTTCCTTAGCTTCGTTATTTTTAATTTTAACGAGCATGGTCCCAATAATGGAAATGATTATACCTGCACCGGCAATTGCCATAGGTAATAAAATTGGGCCAATGCCCCCAAAGGCATCAGATATATTACCACCCATATCCTTAATGACATAATTACCAAGAACCATTGCTGCAAGAACCGTAGCAACATAAGACCCGAATAAATCTGCACCCATACCGGCCACATCACCTACATTATCACCTACATTATCTGCAATAGTTGCCGGATTACGTGGATCATCCTCCGGTATTCCTGCCTCTACCTTACCTACCAAATCCGCTCCCACATCGGCAGCCTTTGTATAGATACCTCCGCCTACACGCGCAAACAAAGCAATGGATTCAGCACCAAGGGAAAAACCTGCCAAGGTCTCTAATACAATAGTCATATCCATAGTGGAGGTCCAAATTCCCCCCATAAAAAACTGAAAAAACGCAATAAAGAAAATTGTTAGCCCCAATACTGCCAAACCTGCCACACCAAGACCCATAACCGTACCGCCACCAAAAGATATTTTCAAGGCATTTGGCAAACTGGTACGTGCCGCTTGTGTAGTCCTAACATTTGTTTTGGTAGCAATTTTCATTCCTATGTTCCCCGCATATGCAGAAAAAATAGCCCCAAAAATAAAGGAGACCACAATTAACCAATGGGTAGTTGGAACAATAAAAGAAACTATGGCAAGTAAAACACTTACTACTACTACAAAAATGGATAAAAGCTTGTACTCCGCACTTAAAAATGCAAGGGCGCCTTCATAAATGTAATCTGAAATTTCTTTCATCTTACCATCTCCAGCATCTTGTTTCATTACCCAAGATCGCTTAATACCCATGTAAACCAGGCCTAAAATTGCCATTGCAATTGGCATATAAATCATTAGTGACTCCATTTAATCTTCTATTAGTTAGTTATAAAATTAGCCCGGCTAAAGTAGTAAATTAGAATAGAATAAAAAAAGCCACTTTTTATTACAAAAAGTGGCTTTTAAAACTATAATCTTTGCTTATATGACAAAAGTACGTTTTGCCTTATGTTCACTTTCATTATATCGCTTAACGCATTCTTGATAAATTTCGATTGCCTCCTTGGAATCTCCCCAGCCACCGGTATCTACTTTTTTCTCCTCTAAATCCTTGTAAACCTGAAAGAAGTGTTCTATCTCCTTTAATCTATGCGGATTTAAATCGCTGATATCGTTATTGTTACTCCAAATTGGGTCTGAAACCGGAACACAAATAATTTTCTCATCCGGTCCTTTTTCATCGGTCATATGGAACACCCCTATTGGTTTTACCTCCATAACCGTCATGGGGTAAGTAGGTTCTGTACCCATTACCAATACATCTAATGGATCCTTATCCAATGCCAAGGTTTCTGGAATAAAACCGTAATCGCCTGGGTACATCATTGAAGAGAACAACATACGATCAAATCGTATTTTATGCAATGCAAAGTCGTACTCGTATTTATTTCTACTTCCTTTTGGAATCTCTATTAACACATCAAAGGTCAATCCTTTTGCTGCTGCCATATTTCTAATTTATTTATTAGTTGCTGTGAATGAAACGTTAGTTATTAGTTATAATTGTAAAATTTAATCGAATTAAAAGACAAATCCAAACGTACCCGTTACCCCAAAGGGACGTGCATCTGGATTATCCAAGTAATTACCCCTAAAATTAAAATCCAATCTAAATACCTTAAAGATATTACCTATTCCAAAAGAATATTCATAATAGATTTTTTCCGAAGGAGCCCTTAACGGGGTATTTATTGTTGCAGGTGCACTTAATGCCTTATTGGCATCTGACAGGTCTCCCCATACACCTCTTATAGCCACTATTTCACGCAGGTTCATTTTTCTTAAAAAAGGTATTCTTGAGAAAAAGCGACCATTAAAATTATGTTGTAAATGAACCGATGCATACGTATCCGTCACAAATTCATAAAAGTCCAAATTGGGAAACGAACCATAGTTAGAGAAAAAAGTTTGGTTACCCGGTACCACGCTTAAAAGCCCCAAAGGTACCTCTCCAAATGTTTTGCCCAACTCTACTGTACTCATCAACCTGCCAAAACCCCCTAATTGCCATGGTTGGCTATATGAAAACTGTAACTTACTATAATCAAAATCACTTCCCAATACTCCCTTAGAACCTTTGGTGAAGTTCAACAACAGGGTACTATATGTGTCGTTTACATCTCTCCTTTCTACCCCATACCCAATAGTTTTCTTACCCGGGGTATATAATAACAGGGCATTGAAATCAAATTGTCTTATTTCCGAAGAAATCCCGGTAGGTGATTCATTGTCTACATAGTCCAGGCTAAAATCATTGGGCAAGGCAGAGCTCAATGTCCTAAAGGTTGCCCCCATGGACACTTTAAAGTTGTTCAAGGGCTCTATTTCAAAATTAAGAGCACTTAAATTAATGTTCGTTAACCTATTATTGGCCCCTACGGTCAATAAGGACGATGAGGCTATACTTCTACCAAGCACATCATTGGTTGCCGTTAAACTTACCCCTAGCTGCTCAATATCCCTGCGGTTTCCCCCGGAAATAATGAACCTACTATTTCTATCTATTAAAAATTTACCGGCCAGACCGTGTTTAAATTTATGGTCGGTAAAGCCGTAGGCGGTATACCCCTCTATTCGCCAGGGATCGTTTTGACCAAAATAGGTTCTAGCACCAATTCGTACACGGGGTCCTTCTGCACTGTTATATCCAAAAAAATCATACACAGAACCCAAATCCAAATTCCACTTATCTATCTCTACATAACCCGAACCTAAGATACTGACTAGATTGTAATACGATTTAAATTTTGGAACGGTTTTAAGGGTATCCAATAAGGTATAAATTCCTTTTTCGTCTTTATTCAAGGATTCCAACCTATTTTTTTCCCAAAATTCATCACCCTTGATAATCTGATTAACGTCTAATGGATTACGGTCTTTCTTATACACCTCACGCGGTCTAACTACATCAAATTCATAATTATCGTATACCGTTGTTCGCTTTCCATACAAGCCCCTGGACGCTTCTTTTTTATTAAAGCTAAAATCGCTCAACATGTAATCCCGTTTTAGCAGAAAAACAGAATCGTTCAAGACTTCAAAATCTTGCTCAATATAAATTTCCTTTACCCAGTTGATATTGGCACTCTTAGTTACCTGAAGGTTGATGTTCTTGATTGCATAGGTAGAATCGTTCACCCAAAAATCGCCCTTAAAGGTCAATTCATTTTTACGTCTTGGATAGTACACAATATTATAGCACCATTTATTGTCTATAAAGGCACTATCGCGCAAGGCATAATTATAAGTATCTATACCTGTTCTTGATAGCGGACTGGTAAAACTCTTGTCAAAAAACTTGAGGTAATTATTATAGACATCATACTCTTGGTACAGGTCTTTTACAAAGGCAATGATAGCCTGGTTATTTTCAAAGCCGGAGTTCTTATTGCCCAGAATATCTTCCTTTTCCTCTTTTAGTTTATTATCACCATATACCTTGGAAAATGTTTCGTTCAGAAAAATGGGCAAGTAGGTTTTCCCCGTAATGCGGGAAGTATCCAAATCCTGAAAAACAAATTCTAAGCCTTTAAATACTTTGCTTTTTATCAAAGCGCTATCTATGGTATTTAAATCAAACTCAACCTTTTCATACTTATCAAAGGCATATTGATTAAATTGCCTAACACCATTTTGGCGTTTCTTTGCCCAAATTTTACGTAAGATATCTATGGCAGGATTATTCTTTTTAGATTGTTTCCCCGCAATTAGAACAACTTCGTTCAATTGTTCTGCAGCTTCGCCCAATGTTATGGTCAAATCATACATGACTTTTGAGGTCAGCTCTAGCTCATGCTCCGTATATCCAATAAATGATACGATAAGCGTTGTGTAATCGGCATCAGATTCTAAATAAAACCTACCATCATCATTGGTAATGGTACCTTCGGTAGAATTCTTAAAAAACACGTTTGCGAAAGATACCGGCTCACCCAGCTCATCTACCACAATACCCCCTACTTTGGTCTGGGCACTTGCCATAAAACACAGCAAGCCTAAAATTGCAAAGACTATATCTTTCATAAATTTTCTTTGAGCTTAGATTAGTTGCCCACAAACATCATATTAATAAAAAAAGCTTCTCCAGACTTGGTCGGAGAAGCTAAGGTACTTTACAAAAATTTATATTATTTGTATAAAACTTTTTTAACGGCGTTAACTACGTCTTTAGCATTTGGCAACCACTCTTCTAACAAAACAGGAGAATATGGTGCCGGAGTATCCGCAGTATTTATTTTAGCGATCGGTGCATCCAAATAGTCAAAGGCATGAGCCTGTACATGATACGTAAGTTCCGTAGCAACATTTCCAAAAGGCCAAGCTTCTTCCAATATTACCAAACGGTTGGTCTTCTTTACCGATTTTAATACCGCTTCGTAATCTAACGGTTTAACGGTTCTTAAATCAATAATCTCACAGCTGATACCGTCTTTTGCCAATTCTTCCGCAGCTTTGTCCGCTTCCTTAATAATCTTACCAAAAGATACAATAGTTACATCTTTTCCTTCTCTACGAATATCGGCAACCCCTAACGGAATGGTGTAATCTCCTTCTGGAACCTCACCCTTATCCCCGTACATTTGCTCAGACTCCATAAAAATTACCGGATCATCATCTCTAATGGCCGCTTTTAATAATCCTTTTGCATCTGCAGGATTAGACGGCACCACTACTTTTAGTCCCGGGCAGTTGGCATACCAGCTTTCAAAAGCTTGCGAGTGCGTTGCCGCTAATTGACCGGCAGAGGCTGTAGGGCCCCTAAATACTATTGGGCAAGGAAATTGTCCGCCGGACATTTGCCTGATCTTAGCAGCGTTATTGATAATTTGATCAATACCCACTAAAGCAAAGTTAAAGGTCATGAACTCAATGATAGGTCTATTGCCCGTCATGGTAGAACCTACGCCTATACCGGCAAAACCAAGTTCTGATATTGGTGTGTCTATTACCCTTTTTGGGCCAAATTCATCCAACATACCCTTGGAAGCCTTATACGCACCATTATATTCCGCTACCTCTTCACCCATTAAATAGATAGACTCATCCTTTCTCATTTCTTCGGACATGGCCTCGGCTATAGCTTCTCTAAATTGTAGTGTTTTCATCTATGGAAAATATTATTCTGTGTTATATGCTAGAAAGCATGCAAAAATAGCAAATATAATGTCAATTAATAGAATGCGGTATTCAAAAAAAGTTATAAAATTTACTATGCATGCATAGTAAATTTGGAATTAAATGGTTATCTTCGTGGTCATTGATTTAAAGTTTATATACATGAAAATATTAGTTTGCATTAGTAATGTTCCAGACACAACTTCGAAAATAAATTTTACGGATGGGGACACGAAATTTGACACCAATGGAGTACAGTTCGTAATTAACCCCAATGATGAATTTGGCCTAACAAGAGCCATGTGGTTCAAGGAAAAACAAGGTGCCACCGTACATATTGCTACCGTAGGCGGACCAACCGTTGAGCCTACCATGCGAAAGGCTTTGGCCATAGGTGCGGATGAAGCTTTTAGGGTAAACGCTGAACCAACGGATGGCTTTTTTGTTGCCCAGCAATTGGCGGAGGTTGTGAAGAACGGCAATTACGACCTAGTTATTGGCGGCAGGGAATCTATTGACTACAACGGCGGCATGGTACCGGGAATATTAGCTTCTTTGACCAATATGAATTTCATCAACACTTGTATAAGCTTGGAGATTGATGGCGATAATGTTAGCGCGGTCAGGGAAATTGACGGCGGAAAGGAAAAATTGAGCAGCACCCTACCATTGGTCGTTGGCGGACAAAAAGGCCTTGTTGCCGAGAGCGACCTTCGTATACCAAACATGCGTGGTATCATGATGGCCAGAAAGAAAAGTTTGACCGTTCTTGAACCAGTAGACGGATTAACGACTACCGTTGACAAAAAATTTGATAAGCCGGCTCCAAAAGGCCAAGTAAAACTTGCCACTTCTGTTGATGAGCTGGTAGACTTACTTCATAACGAGGCTAAAGTAATTTAAACCTACTTGGGTTAAACTAAAAAAATATAACATGTCAGTATTAGTATATACAGAATCTGAAAAAGGAAAATTTAAAAAGAACGCTTTTGAAGTTGCATCATATGCGGCTGCAGTGGCAAAAATGATGGATACAACCGTAACCGCAGTGTCTTTTAACAACACAGAGAACGAACTTCTTGCGGATTATGGCGTATCCAACATAATGCATATCGCCAACGACGATCTTTCTACCTTCAATGCCAGCAGTTATTCAACTATAATTGGGCAAGTGGTTAAAAGTACAGAAGCCAAGGTTATTATTGTTAGTTCAAGCACAGATACAAAATATCTGGTACCTTTACTGGCAGGTAATTTGACGGCAGGCTATGTACCCAATGTGGTAGCGACACCTGATAGCGTATCTCCGTTTACCGTAAAGCGATCAGCGTTCAGTAATAAAGGTTTTGCGCATACACAGCTTGAAACCGAAATAAAAATTATAGGAGTATCCAATAACGCATTTGGCACACAAGAAAATAAGGTAGATGTAACGGTAGAGGCATTTACCCCATCTATGGACGGAATATCAAGTGCAACAAAATCAGTAGAGATCGACAAAGTTGTCGGGAAAGCCACAATTGCAGATGCAGATATCGTTGTGTCTGCTGGAAGAGGTCTTAAAGGACCGGAAAATTGGGGAATGGTAGAAGAGCTTGCAGATGTACTGGGTGCCGCAACGGCATGTTCCAAACCGGTATCTGACCTTGGCTGGAGGCCGCATGGAGAACATGTGGGCCAAACAGGTAAACCAGTAGCCAGTAATCTTTACATCGCCATAGGTATTTCCGGTGCCATACAACACTTAGCGGGTGTTAGTGCATCCAAAACAAAAGTGGTCATCAATAATGACCCAGAAGCACCATTTTTTAAGGCCGCAGATTACGGTATAGTTGGCGATGCCTTTGAAGTAGTTCCGCAACTGATTGAAAAATTAAAGGAATTTAAGACGCAAAACGGCTAATTTTTTGTTATTTTGCGCCCCTTGAAGGGCTGTTCAAGTAGTTGGAACCCCAAGTATTTTGAACAGCCTTTTTTAGTTAAAAATATATGAGTCTAGTACGATTAAAAATAAAGGGTATTTCTTACAGTCAAACTCAAAATGGCGCCTATGCGCTTATTTTGAATGAGGTAGAGGGTGACCGAAAGCTTCCTATTGTCATAGGCGCTTTTGAAGCACAATCCATAGCAATTGCCCTGGAAAAAGAAATAAAGCCCCCAAGACCATTAACACATGACCTGTTCAAAAATTTTTCCGATCGTTTTGATATTGTCGTCAAACAGGTAATCATTCATAAATTGGTAGACGGTGTTTTTTATTCCAGTATTATTTGTGAAAGAGAAGGTATTGAAGAAATTATAGACGCAAGGACCAGTGATGCCATTGCTTTGGCATTAAGGTTTCAAGCCCCTATTTTTACTTATAAGACCATTTTGGACAAAGCTGGTATTTTCTTAAAATTCTCCTCTAAAGAAAAGGAACAAAAAGAAAATGATGACAGTATTATGGTAGACGAGATTCTACAGGAAGGTGAAACCATTGAAATAGAATCCGGCGCATCGGACGGCTACACAGAGCTCACTAAAGAAGAACTTGATGCCGAACTAAAAAAAGCGGTCAGTAATGAAGATTATGAAAAAGCCGCAAAATTGAGAGACGAAATCTCAAAACGGAACTAAATTCAAATTTACAGTTTATGAAAAAGGGCAAATGGCTGCTATTTTTTGCACTAATACTTTCCTCACTAACATTTGCTCAAGATATTGAAGTTTCGCAGGCTCAAGTCAGTTCCGCACAGGATACTTCTGTCAATGAACTTATGGAAATGACCGCCACAGAAGGATTCTCTTTTAATAGTTTAGGCAGGGGTATTCTTGGTATGGCCGTTCTGTTATTGTTAGCCTTTCTTTTCAGCTCAAACAGAAAAGCAATAAACTGGAAAACGGTAGGTATAGGACTAGCTCTCCAATTAGTCATTGCCGTTGGTGTTTTAAAAGTTCCTTTTGTTCAATTAGTATTTGAACAAATAGGTAAAGTATTTGTAAGTATATTAGAATTTACTCGGGCGGGAAGCAAATTTTTATTTGAAGGCTTGGTAGTCGATACCGGAACCTTTGGTTATATTTTTGCTTTTCAAGTATTGCCAACCATTATCTTTTTTTCCGCATTGACCTCTTTATTGTTTTACCTAGGCATCATTCAAAAAGTAGTGAGAACCCTTGCTTGGTTGTTATCAAAAAGCCTGGGAATATCAGGACCTGAAAGTCTTAGCGTTGCAGGAAATATATTTTTAGGTCAAACAGAGGCTCCACTGCTCATTAAGGCCTATTTGGAAAAAATGACCCGTTCAGAAATTTTATTGGTAATGATCGGGGGTATGGCTACTGTTGCCGGTGCAGTATTGGCCGCATATATAGGATTCTTGGGTGGGGAAGACGAACTAATGCAATTGGTTTTCGCCAAACACTTACTTGCCGCTTCTGTTATGGCCGCACCAGGGGCTATAGTTATTTCTAAAATGCTGTACCCACAAACAGAAGAAGTGAATACGGATATTCATGTTTCCTCAGAAAAAATAGGTTCCAATATTTTGGATGCCATTGCCAATGGAACTACAGAAGGTTTACGATTGGCCGTAAATGTTGGGGCCATGTTGTTGGTGTTCGTAGCCATAATTGCTATGGTAAACGGTATCTTGGAATGGACGGGCGATTTAACCCATCTAAACGCATGGATTGCCGAAAACACCTCCTATACTAAATTTTCATTAGAAGCCATCCTAGGTACCATATTTGCACCGTTGATGTGGTTAATTGGTGTAGCCAATGAAGATATTATGCTTATGGGGCAGTTACTTGGAATTAAACTTGTTGCCAGTGAGTTTGTTGGTTATATACAATTGGCGGAATTAAAGGACTTGGCCACACAGCCCAGTCTAAAATTCAACAAATCTGTTATCATGGCCACGTATATGCTTTGCGGATTCGCCAATTTTGCATCAATTGGGATACAAATTGGAGGCATTGGCTCCCTAGCCCCAAGCCAGCGTAAAACGCTATCGGAATTTGGAATGAAAGCGGTGTTGGGCGGTTCTTTGGCATCCTTACTTTCTGCAACTATTGCTGGGATGATTTTGGGGTAATTTTAATGCATTATTATAGTTAATAAATTCTAATAAACCATTACGTAATTCACACCTAAAAAAAGAAGCTTAATGGTACTTTTGTAGAATTCTCAAATGTGTATTCCAGAACAGAATTAATTTAAATACTATGAAACAATACCACGACCTTTTAAAACATGTTCTTAAGGAAGGTAACCAAAAGGGTGACCGTACCGGAACGGGTACTAAGAGTGTTTTTGGATATCAAATGCGTTTTGACCTAAGCGAGGGTTTTCCTATGGTGACTACGAAAAAATTGCATTTAAAATCTATAGTCTATGAGTTACTATGGTTCTTAAACGGGGATACCAACATTAAATATTTACAGGAAAACGGTGTTAGAATCTGGAACGAATGGGCCGATGAAAACGGAGATTTGGGCCCCGTATACGGACATCAATGGCGTAATTGGAACAATGACAAAATTGACCAAATAAAAGAGGTCGTAAATTCATTAAAAACAAACCCTAATAGTAGGCGAATGCTTGTTTCCGCTTGGAACCCTAGTGTACTGCCAGATACTTCAAAATCGTTTTCAGAAAATGTTTCCAACGGCAAAGCTGCTTTGCCTCCATGCCATGCCTTTTTTCAATTCTATGTAGCCGATGGTAAATTATCCTGCCAATTATACCAACGCAGTGCGGACATTTTTCTAGGCGTACCATTTAATATTGCATCGTATGCTTTATTCACTATGATGATGGCACAGGTTTGCGGTTACGAAGCCGGTGATTTCATTCATACGTTTGGAGATGCCCATATTTACAACAATCATATGGAGCAAGTTGAACTACAACTAAGTAGAGAGCCTAGACCTTTGCCAAAAATGAAAATAAATCCTGAAGTAAAAGATATATTTGGATTTGAGTTTGAAGATTTTACATTAGAAGACTATAATCCACACCCTCATATAAAAGGCAAGGTTGCCGTATAGGATCAATTTCTTAATGTTTTAAGCTACACCTAGTATTTTGATTTTCTTTAACTTACCATAAAATTGTTTTCATGGTAAGTACCGATTCGCTTTTAGATTTCTTTATTGAAACCAGAAAGCACACAGAGTCTATATGTCAACCTCTAGAAATAGAGGATTACGTAGTGCAACCTATTATAGACGTATCTCCACCAAAATGGCATTTAGGCCACACTACTTGGTTTTTTGAAGAATTTATTCTAAAAACATACGATTCATCATACAACGTATTTGATGAAGATTTTTCATTCGTGTTTAATAGTTATTACGAAACTGTAGGCAAACGCGTTGTTCGCGCTGACCGTGGCAACCTGTCTAGACCTTCTGTTAAAAAAGTGTATGAATATAGGCAGTACGTAACCCAAGCAATGAACAAATTGCTAGCATTTAACAACGACAAAACACTTTTAGAAGTTCTTGAAATCGGTATTCATCACGAAAAGCAACATCAAGAATTATTACTTACAGACATTAAATACATTTTAGGCAACAATCCCCTGCTGCCCAAATATTCTGATGTATTTAAAGAATACACTATAGAAAACCAACCTCAAGAATGGATTTCTCTAAAAGAAGGCGTTTATGAAATCGGACATAACACCAATGACTTTTGTTTTGACAATGAATTGGGCAGGCATAAAGTTTATTTACACGAATATTCTATTTCAAATAGATTAGTAACCAATGCAGAATATCTAGAGTTTATTAAAGCAGACGGTTATAAGCGTTTTGAATTGTGGCACGCTCAAGGATGGGATTGGGTGCAACAAAATAATGTTGTATCACCTTTATATTGGCATCAAGTTGATGACGAATGGTATAACTACACGTTAAATGGACTTACAGAAATTGCACTAGACGCTCCCGTAACACATATATCATATTACGAAGCATTTGCATATGCCCAATACATGGGGTGCAGGCTACCCACAGAATTTGAATGGGAATCCGCACAACAATATTTTAAATGGGGGCAACGATGGGAGTGGACAGAAAGCGCTTATTTACCCTACCCCAATTACAAGAAACCAGATGGTGCACTAGGAGAGTATAATGGCAAATTTATGGTTAATCAAAAAGTATTAAGAGGAAGTTCAGTTGCTACCCCTCCAAACCATACAAGACCTACATACCGCAATTTTTTTCAAACTAATCTTAGGTGGCAATATACCGGAATAAGGCTAGCTAAATAATTATGAGATACTAGATATGCATAAACAACTAGCCATTTCGCTTGATACTCCTTTTAAACAAGAAGTTTATGAGGGACTTACTTCATACCCAAAATTTTTATCCTCCAAATATATTTATGATGAAGCCGGCGATAAGCTTTTTCAAAATATTATGGATATGCCAGAATATTATTTGACCAATACGGAATATGATATACTAGAGCAAAACAAAACCGACCTTGCACAAATTTTTGGCTGCGGAAAAAAGCCATTTCACTTAATAGAAATGGGTGCAGGAGACGGAAAAAAAACCAAAATTTTATTACGCCATTTTACAGAACAAAATTTGGAATTCATTTTTAGACCTATTGATATTAGCCAAAATGCCTTAAATCAATTACAGAACAATTTAAAAACAGAAATTCCTCAATTAAGAACAGAACCTTTGCAGGGCACTTATTTTGAAACATTACAAAAACTAAATTTATCTACGGATGAACGTAAGATCATTTTGTTTTTAGGTTCAAATATTGGAAACCTTTGTCATGAAGAAGCGGTAGAATTTTTATCACAAATTCAAGAATATATGCAACCAGAGGATTTACTGTTCATAGGTTTTGACCAGAAAAAAAATCCGGAAACCATATTAAATGCCTATAATGATGAAACTGGCATTACCGCAAAATTCAACAAAAATCTGTTAGTCAGAATCAACAAGGAACTGGATGCTAACTTTAATGTAGATGAATTTAAACATTGGGAAGTATATGACCCGGAAACCGGAACGGCCAAAAGTTATTTGGTAGCCAAATCACCACAGGAAGTATTTCTACAAGCTCTAGATCTTCACGTTTCATTTAAAGCTTGGGAAACTATACATACGGAAATCTCCCAAAAATATGATGATAATACTGTACAATGGTTAGCGGAACAATCCAATTTAACCATAGTAGATGAGTTTTGCGACCAAAAAAAATACTATAAGAATTATCTCCTAAAAAAATCCTGATCAAATAGTTATGAAAGCAATATGGAACAATACCGTAATAGCAGAAAGTAATAACACCATCATTATAGAAAACAATCATTACTTCCCAGCAGATAGTATTATTGAACATTATTTCAAGAAAAGTGATACCCATACGGTATGTCCATGGAAAGGAAAAGCGTTTTACTACACCATTGAAGTTGATGGCAAAACAAATACCGATGCGGCATGGTATTATCCGGAAACGAGTGATTTGGCCAAAAGCATAAAAGACAGAATTGCCTTTTGGCGTGGGGTCACTATAACCCCATAAAGAGTTAAATTTAGAACAAAAAAAAGCATAGAATATACTATGCCTTTCGTAATACTATATTATTAAATTACAGTTCTAGAACAGCATTTTCAGAACCAGCGTAATCATTCCACTGATAACGATCAGCTTCTGCTTCGTTAATATAATTACCGTCTACCAAATATTTAAACTCAAAGGAATTTTCTTTTGGAAGATCAAGAGTTCCTTTAAATGTACCGTTTTTCAATTTTTTTAAAGTACTAGCTTCTGGGCTCCAATTGTTGAAGTCCCCTACTACAGCTACACTTTTTGCTTCTTCTGCAGGCACCGTAAACGTTACTTTACATACCGGCTTGGATTTTAGATATTTTTTTGCAATTGCCATGATATTGATTTTAGAATTCAAGACAAAACTACTATAATAAAACTCTCATTTCCAATACGTAAGACCATTTTTATGAATATGACAAAAAATAAAGTCTTTTTAACCCTCCAATAGAATTTTATCCTGCAAAAATTATCTTTAATGAATAGCTATCTTGTTGTTTGTAAGATTTTTACAATACCGTTAATATCCTCTTCATTATTATAAATATGAAAACTTAAACGCACACCCTGCCCCCTTTGGGCACAATAGACATTTTTGTCTTCTAATTTTTGATAAACCTCGTTGCCCACCTTAATATTAAAAATAGTACTATGGTTTTCCCTATGGTCAAATTTTTCATCTAACAGACCTAATTGTTGAAATGCCGACTTCGCTTTTACGGCTAGATTTTTGTTATGGGCAGTGATAGCATCCATTCCAATTTTTGTGAAATAATCCATTGAAAATTTTAAACTGCCAAAATTTAAGGATGATAAATGACCCGGTTCAAATAACTTGGCAAATCTAATCTCGTTCTTCTTATCAAATTCACCGTTTGCAGCGTTGAAACCAATAGTACGTAAATCAAAATTGTTCTCCACCTTATCAGAAAACAGCATAAAGCCATTACCATATCCTGCCAATAGCCATTTGTAAGCACTAGCACCTAACACATCAATTCCTGAAGCATCAAAATCAAAACTTGTACTGCCACAAAACTGTGTGCCATCAGCAATTATCAACAAATTGGGAAAATCTATTTTCAGTTTTTTCAAAAAAGTGCGGTCTATTGTAAAACCATCTAGCCATTGCACTAAACTCAATGCCAGAACCTCTATATTGTTTTTGTTGATTTTTTCATAAATTGTCTCTTCTAAATCCGCTGTCATTTTAACGTATGAAATGTCAAAATCACGGTTTTCAAAAGCCCAATTCAGCGACGGATAATCCCCTTCTAACAACAACACTTTTTTCTTAGGACTTAACCCCTCTAGCAACAAATTTAGACCCAAAGAAAAGTTGTTCACCAAAGCAACGTTTTCACGGTTACAATTAAAGAATTTACTAACAGTCTGTCTAGTATCAGAAATAATTCTCAATGATTTTTCACGCATATTACTACCTTGGATAAGAAAATCGAGGTCATGTTCCTGTCTCCAATCAAGCAATGATTCATTCATTAACCCATAAACAGCAGTGTTAGCGTAAATTCCATTTCGTAAAACGGGAAATTCTTTTCTTAATTTTTCCATATTTTATTGGGTAATATACATTTCCTGTATCTTTGAGTTAAAGATAGGAAGAGCAATGTTTTCCAAGAAAAAAAACAGCAAATTAGATGTAGAGCAACACGAGCTCGTAGAAAATGCACAAAAGAGAATAGCCCAGAAAAAAAGGCTTTATACTCACTTTGTGGTGTTTTTAATAGGTAGTGTTTTTCTAATCTTAATCAATAAAATATTAAAATACGGTCAGGAATATGATTGGTTTATATGGGCCATAACTTTTTGGGCTTTTTTGTTTGCACTACACATTTTCAATGTATTTGTCACCAACAGATTTATGGGGAAAGAATGGGAACGGTCCCAACGAGAAAAATTAGTCCAAAAGCAAAAAGATCGTATTAACGAATTAGAGAAAGAGTTGGACTCCACGCCACCTCTAGAAATAGAATCTAAAAAAAAATTGTTTTGAAAACCCTAATAATGATAGCCGCTGCTGCCGAGGACAATGCCTTGGGCAAAGACAACGACTTACTATGGCATTTACCCGATGATTTCAAACGATTTAAAAAATTAACATCGGGACACAAAATAATTATGGGAAGAAAAACTTTTGAGAGCTTTCCAAAACCACTACCCAACAGGACCAATATTATTATTACTAGAGATCAACAATATGCCACCGATCATGAGAACTGTATTGTGGTACATACGATAGAGCAGGCCATTGATTTAGTAAATAATGAAATTGCCTTTATCATTGGTGGTGGTGAAATCTATACTCTATTAGAAAAATTTTCAGATAAAATAGAACTTACCCGTGTCCATGCCAATTTTGAAGAAGCGGATACCTTTTTTCCTGAAATAGATGAGTCTGTCTGGATGCTTACCAAGCAGGAATTCCATCCGGCAGATGAGCGACATAAATATGCATTCACCTATTTAACCTACACGAGAAAAAGCACGACCTTAAGCAATTAAAAATCCAAGAAAGATACACTAGCTTCCACATTTAACGGAGTTAAGATTGTAGAAAGTACTTTCTGATCTACGTTGGTATAAAATTGATGTGTTCCTTTTTTATGGGAGTGAGCGCGTAAATCTAACTCATCCAAAATATTTTTAGTTTGTCTAGCTACGGCCTGGCCAGAATCTATTATGGTAACATGATCAGGCAATATCTTCCTCAATATAGGAATTAGGTAAGGATAATGTGTACATCCCAACACCAAATGATCGATCCCTTTTTTAAGCATTGGAGAAAGGTATTGCTCCAACAAGTTATACAATTCAGCACTTTGCAGTTTTCCTGCCTCTATTAATTCAACCAAGCCTGTTCCCTGTTGTTCCAATATGGTAATCCCCTCTGCGTGGTTTTTTGAAGTACTATGAAAAAGACTACTGGATAACGTACCTTTTGTAGCCAAAACACCCACAATTTTAGATTTAGAACGTAAGGCCGCCGGTTTTATGGCAGGCTCAATTCCTATAAACGGAACGGAATAATGGTTACGTAAATATGCTATAGCATTTGTTGTAGCCGTATTACATGCCACAACTACAATTTTACACTCCTTATGTAATAAATGTTCAACGTTCTTAATACTAAGCTCTAAAATACGTTCTTTAGATTGTTCCCCGTAAGGTGCATTTTTACTGTCCGCCAAATAAATACAATCTTCATTTGGCAGCAGCTCCTTAATTTCTCTCCAAATAGACGTACCGCCAATTCCAGAATCAAAAATACCAATTGGCCTATTGTCCATATTAATCCAATACTTGTATAATGGGTTTCCCAGTACTGCCGTTTGGAAAGGCAATTCCTAAAAGTGCGGATATTGTGGGTGCAATATCGGGAATTTCAGTACGTTCAAATGTTGCCCCAGGCTTAATACCCTTACCATAAAAAAGTAATGGTGTGTGCGTATCATATATTTGAGGAGAGCCGTGGGTTGAACCAGTTTCCGAATAAGAAATAAAACCGGGTTTTAACACCACCAAAATATCTCCAGACCTTTTTTGATTGTAACCGTTCTGCAAAATATATGGAATACCAGTAGTATATTCATTATTCCACATTTGATCAGCGGTATATACCTTATCCACAGCATCATAATTTAATACTTCCAATGCTATTTCTTCCTGAACCTCAGCAAGGGTCAAATCTAGGTTTTTAATGATTTTATGGTCCAAGAAAAATTGATAATTGGAATAGTTCTTAACAATATCTTCCGTACCATACGTATATTTTAAAAACTCGGATAGTTTTTTAGAATTAGCATCATTATCCACATAACCTGCAGGAATTTTTTGGTCTCTCAAATAAGCGGGCACTTCAATGGCAGCGTGATCGGCAGATAAAAACAAGGTGTATTCCCCTTCACCCACAGTTTTATCCAACGCTTTGAACAATCTTGCCAAATCTTGATCTAAACGTAAGTAAGTATCTTGAATTTCTTTTGAATTAACACCGTACTTATGACCTACATAATCTGTACTACTATAACTAATTGCTAAAAAATCCGTGAAATCATCTTGCCCCAATGCTTCCTTTTGTAAAGCTTCTATTGCAAAATCCGTAGTCAGAGAGTTTCCAAACGGGGTCGCCTTAATAATCTCGAAGTCCTTATTTTTATCCAATAAAGATGTAGTACTATGGGGAAAGGTGGGTGCATTCTCGCCATTGAACAATCCTTCATAACTATTATTATCGGTACCGCTTTCTGTATAATCTTTAATATCTTTTAGGGTAGTCCATGCCTTTTTATAAGATTGGGCCTTACCTGATGTATTAAAATCCTGAACCCATTTAGGCAAAGCATCCATATAGAAAGAGCTTGTAATCCATTTACCTTCATCAGCTCCATGAAACCAGTATGCCGCATTGGCCGTATGACCACCTGGCAACACTGCACCTCTATCTTTCAAGGCTATAGCTATAGTTTTACTACGCATTTGGTTATGGAGCCTAAGCTCATCCGTAACCGTGGTAACAGTCATCCTATGCGGAGACATTTTACCTGCATCTGAAATTGTCCCTATAGAAGTATATTCATCATCACTTGCACAATACACATCCGTATCCGCCTCTTTATCGTACCAGTTATTACCTATAATACCGTGATTGGAAGGCGTGGTTCCTGTATATACCGAAGTATGCCCAGGCCCTGTGCTGGTAGGTGCATAATTGAAATGGTTGTTTTTACAATTAAAACCTTGTTCCACCAATCGTTTAAAACCATCTTTTCCATAATGATCATAAAAACGGGTCAAGTAATCATAACGCATTTGATCTACCACAATACCCACAACCAATTTGGGCTTTGTCCTTAAAACATCTTCCCCCGTATCTGATTTTCCACGGTTTTGCCCATAGCTATTGGGACTAAAGAAAAATAAACTTAAAACAAACGTAATTACTAGGTAACTTCTCATTTTCATACTGATCCAATTGTAGCGCAAAAGTAAATAATTTACACCTTTAAAGATTAAACCGGGGTTAAATGAAGTCCATAATTGTTATTTTTACAATAAGAATTCTATTTTTATTCAATGAACTATTTGGCATCTGTAGGAAGCTATGCAATTATGATCCGTGAGGTATTTAAAAAACCCACAAAATGGAGAATAATGAAAACGCTGATTTATAAAGAAATAGACGAATTAATCTTTAGTTCATTAGGGATCATTATTTTTATTTCTTTCTTTATTGGGGCGGTAGTTGCCATACAGACCGCATTAAACCTTACCAACCCACTTATACCAAGAAATCTTATAGGATTTGCCACTAGACAATCTGTAATCCTGGAATTTGCCCCTACATTTGTCTCCATCATTATGGCAGGGAAAGTTGGTTCCTATATAACCTCTAGTATTGGTACCATGCGGGTAACCGAACAAATAGATGCGCTAGAAGTTATGGGTGTTAATTCCTTAAACTATTTGGTGTTCCCCAAGATTATTGCCATGCTGTTTTACCCCTTTGCCATAGCCATATCTATGTATGTGGGTATTTTTGGTGGATGGTTGGCCGGTGTATTTGGCGGTTTCTTAACCAGCACAGATTTTATCACCGGACTACAAATGGATTTTGTTCCTTTTCATATTGCCTATGCATTTATAAAAACACTACTTTTTGCTTTTATCATTGCCACTATACCATCATTTCATGGTTTTTATATGAAAGGTGGCGCCTTGGAAGTCGGTAAGGCCAGTACCACTGCTTTTGTTTGGACCAGTGTTGTCATTATTATTTTAAACTATATTTTAACACAACTCTTATTAGGATAATGATAGACGTACAAGACATACATAAATCTTTTGGTGACGCCCATATCCTTAAAGGCATTTCTACCAAATTGGAAAAAGGAAAAACCAATTTGATCATTGGACAGAGTGGATCTGGTAAAACAGTTTTTCTTAAATGTCTTCTAGGTCTTTTTTCACCAGAAGAAGGCAATATAGTTTACGACGGCAAAAAATATGTTGACCTATCCGATAACGAAAAAAGAGAATTGAGACAGGAAATGGGCATGGTTTTTCAAGGAAGTGCTCTTTTTGATAGTATGACGGTAGAAGGCAATGTCATGTTTCCTTTAGAAATGTTTACCAAGCAGTCAAAAACAGAAATGCAAGACCGTGTAAATGCCGTTTTAAAAAGGGTAAACCTTATAGATGCGCATCATAAATTCCCATCGGAGATTTCTGGAGGTATGCAGAAAAGAGTAGCCATTGCCAGAGCAATAGTTATGAATCCAAAATACTTGTTCTGCGACGAACCAAATTCTGGCCTTGACCCTAAAACCGCTATCCTAATAGATAATCTGATCAAGGAAATTACCGAAGAATATGATATCACTACCGTAATCAACACCCATGACATGAACTCGGTAATGCAAATTGGTGAAAAAATTATTTTCCTAAAGGATGGCCACAAAGAATGGGAGGGCACAAAACATGAAATCTTTAAAACAGATAACGAAGCGGTTACCAATTTTGTCTATTCATCTGACCTATTTAAAAAGGTTCGCCAAATGTACATTGAGGAGCGTAATTAATCTTTAGGGATTTCTTTTATTTGAATATTCTTGTTATTCAGCCTTAAACGTAACCACTCCTGTAACTTGTTCATATCCTTAACGGTCTCTGACCTGTTGGCTTCTTTCTTCCAAGTAACTTCAAATAAGGGAATACTATCCGTTTTATTGAAATCCGTTGAAATTAAATAAGCATACCCCAATCGTTCCAGGTTTTCATAATTGGTCTTGGCTTCCAAACTTATTTCATTAAACGGAACCTGATTAGATGCAATTTGGTTTAACCTTAATAATTCCGTTTCAAGAAAATTTATACGCTCATCCTTATTGGAAAGGATGCTCTTTTGAGATTCGTATAGCTCATTTACATATTTAAGCTCATTGGCCTCATCACTTTTAGAGCCTTGCACAACAACCAATTCTATTCCTTTGAGCTGCTTATATTCTTGCATTTGATTTTCCCAAGTGGCAATTACATTATCGGGTATGGTTTCATTACCCATAAAAACCAGCTCTATTTTAGATTTTTCCTCGTCGTTATAAACAATTTCACTAAAATCCTTTAAAAACTTGCCTTCACCTGTAAATTGATAAGGCACAATTTTCTCATCTATAAAACTACCGGCATCTCTCATAAAAAGAGATTTTTGAAATACATTATAAAAGGTAACCCCTGCCGGTATCATGACCAAGATGGCCAATAATGAGGCTAATCTACTTATTAATCTTCTCCTTTGCGAATTAACATAGCGCACCATTGGAAAACGCAATAGCTTGATTACCAAAAATGTTGCCAATGCTATAAAAATAGTGTTAATGGTGAAAAGATATAGGGCACCAGTAGCGTAAGACCAATTTCCTATTGCTAACCCAAAACCTACCGTACATAAAGGCGGCATTAATGCAGTTGCAATGGCCACACCAAAAATAACACTCGCTATTGTTCCTTTTTTTGCACGGGCGATCACCAATGCCAAACCACCAAAAAAGGCAATTAACACATCCCTGATATCCGGTGCCGTTCTGGCCAACAACTCAGAAGATTCATCCCTTAAGGGAAAAAAACGAAAAAATAAATACGCCGTTATTACACTCAAAACCACCATCACGGCAAAGTTTTTCAACGACCTTTTTAAGGTATCGATATCATTGATCGCTACAGACATGCCAATACCTAAAATAGGTCCCATAAGTGGTGAAATTAACATGGCTCCAATAACCACAGCCGTAGAATTGGCATTAAGGCCAATAGATGCTATAAATATGGAACAAATCAAAATCCAAGAAGTATGGCCTTTAAAAGGAATATCTGCAATAATGGCCTCTTTGGTTGCTTGCTGATCCGTATTGGTGCGAATGTCCAATAACTCCGATAAAAATTTCTTGACGCTCCCTAAAAGTCCCTGAAAATCCTTTTTTACCTCTTCACCGCCATTACCCTCATTACTGGTAGGGGTAATGTTATCTTGATTAAGATTGTTCTCCATAATTAAGCATATTCGTCCCCAAAGGTCTCTTTAACCTTATTGAGTACTTGTTTAATATCTTGTTCCTTTGTCTTTGGATAAATTAACAACACCTCGTCTTTATCCACAATAATATAATCGTTAAGACCGTCTACCACGACCACTTTCCCAGCTTTTGACCTGATCATATTCCCATTGGCATCTTGGGATAAAACCTTTGCATTGACCACGGCATTATTATGCTGGTTTTTATCTAGCTTATCATATAACGAACCCCAGGTACCCAAATCATTCCAATCAAAAGTAGCCTCCAAAACATATATGGCATTTGAATTTTCCAAGATTGCATAGTCAATGGAAATATTCTCTGCCTTAGGATAATTATTTGCTATAAATTCACGTTCACCGCTAGTGTTATATTCCGATACCCCTTCATGAAACAATTGATGCTGCTTAGGCTGATAGCTCTTAAAAGCATCTACTATGGTCTTTACACTCCACATAAAAATACCCGCATTCCACAAAAAATTGCCTTGTGCCAAAAAATCCTTTGCCGTTTCATAGTCCGGTTTTTCCCTAAACTGGTTTACTTTTTTAATCTGGGAATTATCTGATTTATCAAACTCAATATATCCAAACCCCGTATTTGGAAATGAAGGTTTTATCCCTAAAGTACACAAAACATTCTCTGTCTTGCATTTTTCAAAACATGCAGTAACATCGTTTGCAAATGCCTCCTCATCTTCTATCCAATGATCACTTGGCGCTACGATCATCACCGCATTTTCATTCATTTTCTGGATTTTCATTGCGGCATATAATATACATGGAGCCGTATTTCTCATAGCTGGCTCCAACACCACCTGATCCTGCTTTACCATAGGCAATTGCTCCAACACC
This sequence comes from Maribacter sp. LLG6340-A2, assembly GCF_045057105.1. GTDB lineage: Bacteria > Bacteroidota > Bacteroidia > Flavobacteriales > Flavobacteriaceae > Maribacter. The sequence continues at coordinate 949,245 of NZ_CP159332.1, forward strand.
AAATCATTATATCGCTCATTGGTTAGAATCAAAATATTCTCCGTAGGTACGAACTTATTTAATCGTTGAAACGTTTTCTGTATCAAGGTACTGCCCGTACCCAACATATCATGAAACTGTTTTGGGTTATCACTTGTACTTATTGGCCAAAATCTTGACCCTACCCCACCTGCCATCAATACGGCATAATAATCTTTGTTCATATTAACTTTTTATTAATTCTACTTCGGCATTGGGTTGAAATAAAAACATTCTGCCAGAAGCCATTTCAATACATTCATAGCGTTTGGTACGTTTATTACCCTTTTTAAAAATTTTACCATTATAAATTCTAAAAACGCTTCCTATCGGTAATTCGTAAACGTAATTTTTATCTGATTGTTGCTCGTCATATTGCTTTAGTGCTATAGATAAACGGGCATCTGTACTACTGCTTGCTTTCGGGTTTTTAAAATGTTTTGCAATCAAAGGTAAAACCTGTGCCGGGAATACTTCTGGCCTAATAAAAGGTAGCATTAAATATTGAAAAGTTTTTTTCCATTCTACACCATGTGGTTTAATGGAACGGCCATATTTTTCAAATGCCACCAAGTGTGCAATCTCATGAATAAGCGTTATCAAAAATCTATATTTATTCAGTGACGCATTTACGGTTATTTGATGATGACCATCTTTTCGTCTCCTATAATCGCCATGGCGTGTTACCCGTTCATTAACAATTTTTAAATGTACGTGCGTTTCCTTTATAAGCTCAAAACATGGAACTACAGCAGATTCCGGCAAATATTTGGCTAGTGTTTGATGCATACTTAAGGGGTACTACTACTTACCTGTAATATTTTACCATTATATAATTTATGACCGGTAAGCGCAAAATTCATAATATATGCCGCCATCTCCACTGCGGATATCGGTGCCTGATATCCCGGAAACGCTTCTTCCAACATTTCGGTCTGCACCGCACCCAATGCCAGTGCATTGAATGACGGACCCGTTTCTTTATATTCCTCTGCAAGTAATTCGGATAGGGTCAAGACTGCTCCCTTACTGGAACTATATGCCGCCAAACCAGCAAATTTAGCACTACCCTGAATGCCCCCCATTGAGCTAATCGTTACCACATGGCCGTCTTTTTTCATAAATGGCAGAACTAACTTCATCATTTCCGCCACCCCAAAAACATTTACCTCATAAACCGATTTAAATTCGGCCTCGGTAGTTTCCAGAAAAGGTTTGTTCACCAGTTTCCCAGCATTATTGATAAGGGCAGTTACATGGGCATTCTTACTGTTTAAAAATGATTTTAACCTTTCCCTGTCCTCAGCGGAAGAAACATCAAACGAAAATGATTCTATATTTTTATGGCCCAGTTCATTAATTGGCCCATCATTTCTTGATAATGCCAAAACCTTATAACCATCATTGGCCAATAACTTACTTAATTCAAAACCAATTCCCCTACTGGTACCTGTTATAATTATATAATCCATTAATTATATTTTACTTCTTTTAAAGGTGAGTTAACAATACCCTCTATCATTGGTATTGCATCGTTTATAATTGCTGACATATGTTCAAAATCCATTAATTGAACCTCATCACCAACTTTATGATATTCTCCAAAATTAGTAAAGTCAAAAGAACTATATGTCTGCGAAGGGACATTGAATTCATCATGAAAAGGTGCATTGTCCGATCGTCTAAAAAGATTATACTCCTTTGCCTTAGGTAAAAAACCTACCATATTTTTTCCTGCATAACTATTGCTTATTGCCGCTAAGTTAGAACGCTCATAACCTGTTAAATATAAGTCATGGTCTTTATTGACCATTGGCACGCCGATCATTTCAAAATTTAACATCACATATACATCCAAATTCTCTTTCTTTAGTTTCTCCGCCAAATGTTTAGAACCCAACAGTCCTTTTTCTTCTGCCGAAAACAAGGCAAACAATATACTTCTCTTATTTGTCTTAGACTTGCCAAAGTATTTTGCAAATTCAATTACCGCAGTTGTACCAGAGGCATTATCATTGGCTCCATTAGCAATAGTATCACCACCCTCGGCACTAATTAAACCAATATGGTCATAATGGGCCCCAATAACAACAAATTCATTCTTGAGCGTTGCATCATTTCCCGGGATGTACCCAATCACATTAAAAGCTACACCATCATAGAAATTGCTCAAAGTATCCTTATAGGTCTTATAATATGGGGATACATTGTTTTTAGAAAAGCTATTCTCAATAAAACTTGCGGCTTCTGCTATACCGTTGCTACCCGCTTCTCTTCCCTGTAACGCATCGGAAGTTAAAAAATTCATGGTCAATTCTATTTCCTTAGGGGTGGTGACCGTATTTGCAGTGGATTTTACTGTATTGACGACCCTGGCAGCTTCACTGTCCACTTCATCTGAGGATATACTACCTGTTACTCCTTTAGGATTGGTAGGGTTCAATACGGTGGATTGTTCAATCTTGGCATTTCCACAACTTAGAGCGACCAACCCTACAAGCACCACTAATAGATGTTTCATAATAGTATTATTTTAGATTCTAAAGATAAAAAAAAGCATCCCGTTAAAAGGATGCTTTTAAAATTCTATTTAAACGAGTTTCCTAAGCTAGCATGGTCACAGGATTCTCTACATATGATTTCAATGTCTGAAGAAACTGAGCGCCTACAGCCCCATCCACCGTTCTATGATCACAAGCAAGTGTTAATTTCATTGTATTGCCTACAACAATTTCACCATTTTTAACAACCGGTTTTTCAACTATTGCACCAACCGACAATATTGCCGAGTTAGGTTGATTAATAATACTTGTAAATTCTAGAATACCGAACATTCCCAAGTTAGACACCGTAAAAGTACTTCCTTGCATTTCTGCCGGAGATATCTTCTTGTTGCGTGCCTTGCCTGCCAAGTCTTTTACAGCTGCCCCAATCTGGGTAAGCCCTAGAAGATCACAATGTTTAACTACTGGTACTACCAAGCCCTCATCTACAGCAACAGCCACACCCATATGAATATGTTTGTTATAGGTAGTGGTCTCACCGTTCCAAGTTGTATTTACCTGTGGATGTTTTTTAAGTGCCATGGCACAAGCCTTCAATACCATATCATTGAAAGATACCTTGGTATCTGGAAGACTATTGATCTGCGCCCTAGAAGCTTTAGCATTATCCATATCTACCTCTATAGTCAGGTAAAAATGTGGTGCGCTGAATTTAGAATTACCTAATGCCTTGGCAATTGCCTTGCGCATATTGGAGTTTTTAACCTCCTCTGTACCTTCTTCACCTGTTGGCAAAGCCATTGATACCGGTTTTGAAGCTATGGCAGCATCCGCTTTTTCAGCAGTTGCCGCTGCAGTTGTTGGAGTATAATTCTCAATATCTTTTTTGATTATCCTTCCATTATCGCCAGATCCATTTACTTTTGATAAATCTATACCTTTATCGGCAGCAATTTTCTTGGCCAAAGGTGATGCAAAAATTCGTTCCCCATCGGCAACCGATTTTGTATCCTCTTTTTTCTCTTCCGCTTGGGCTGGTTTACTTCCTTCTTTTACAGTAGCCGTAGCAGCTTTTTTACTACTAGCCCCACCGGATTTATTATTCAATACAGCATCTACATCTGTACCATCTGGTCCAATTACTGCCAATACAGCATCTACCGGAGAAGATTCACCTTCTTGAATACCTATGTAAAGTAATTTACCACTATAAAAGGATTCAAACTCCATAGTAGCTTTATCTGTTTCTATCTCTGCAAGAATATCGCCTTCCTCAACATCATCACCCACTTGCTTTAACCAACTTGCTACCGTACCTTCTTCCATGGTATCGCTCAAACGGGGCATCTTTACTATTTCCACTCCTTCTGGAATTTCACCACCACTTTGATCTGCATCTCCTGAAACTTCTTCTTCGGCACCATTTTCGGATTCGGTATCATTAGTAGTTTCAGCTGTCGGAGCAGATGAACTACCCCCCTCTAATAAAGAAGAAATATCCTCACCCTCGTCACCTATGATAGCCAATAGACTGTCCACAGGGGCAGTGTCGCCTTCAGGAATACCAATATGCAACAAAGTACCTTCATTGAAAGATTCAAACTCCATCGTAGCCTTATCGGTTTCGATTTCTGCCAGTATATCTCCTTCTTCAACTTTATCTCCTACGCTTTTTAACCATTTAGCTACGGTACCCTCTTCCATGGTATCGCTTAAACGGGGCATATTTACAACTATAGCCATTTATTTATATTTTATGTTGAACAAATGGAAAATCCTCTTGTTCGTAAACCATATCATACAATTGGTTTACTGGTGGATAATCTGACTCTTCTGCAAACTTTTCGCATTCTTTAACCAATTCCTTAACCCTTTTGTCAATTTCCTTGATTTCCTTATCCGATGCGTAATCGTTTTCCTTTATAATATCCAAAACTTGGGTAATTGGATCAATCTTTTTATACTCAGCCACCTCATCCTTAGTTCTATAATGCTGGGCGTCTGACATAGAATGACCTCTATAACGATAGGTCTTCATTTCCAAGAAAGTTGGACCTCCACCGCTTCTTGCCCTTTCAATGGCCTTGCTCATTTCTTGTGCAACCGTCACGGGATTCATACCATCTACAGGGCCACAAGGCATTTCATAACCTAGACCAAGCTTCCATATTTCCGTTGAGTACGAGGTACGTTCTACAGAAGTACCCATGGCATAACCATTGTTTTCACAAACAAACACCACTGGCAATTGCCATAACATAGCCAAATTGAAAGTTTCATGTAACGATCCCTGTCTAACGGCACCGTCTCCCATATAACATAAGGTTACGTTGTCCCTACCAGCATATTTGTCACCAAAGGCCATACCGGCACCTAGTGGAATTTGACCTCCAACGATACCATGCCCTCCATGAAAACGATGCTCTTTGGAAAATATGTGCATTGAACCACCCATACCTTTAGAGGTTCCTGTTACCTTACCATACAACTCTGCCATTACCTGTTTAGGATCAACACCCATACCAATAGGTTGCACATGGTTTCTATACGCAGTAATCATTCTATCCTTGCTAAGATCCATTGCATGCAGGGCGCCGGCCAAAACAGCTTCTTGACCGTTATACAAATGAAGAAATCCTCTTACCTTCTGCTGAATATAAACAGCGGCCAATTTATCCTCAAATTTCCTCCAAAATAGCATGTCCTCATACCATTTCAAATACGTTTCCTTGGTGATTTTTTTCATCAATTTTAACTAAAGGTTTTAAAATTCCCTGAGATTTATAAGGCAAGTTATACCCACGTCTCACAGAAGGGCAAAAATACACATATAAATGAATCGATAAAAATAATAGAAGCAAATGAATTAAGAAATTATATGCTTAACAAAAACAACAAATAACGTGGATATTTTAAATGAAACTTTTACAACCTTATTCCAAATAACTACTATTAAAGCCCAAAGGCAACAAATCCGCTACAGAATTACAGGTTATAACTTTACCTGTCTCACCCATAAACAGAATTTTAATAGGCTCCTTTTGTTTAAATTCATATTCAGATATTGCTTGCCTACAACTACCACAAGGCGCTACGGGATCACTAACTTTATGATCCAATGCCGCAGCTGATATTGCAATGGCCCTGATACGCATACCCGGATATTTGGCCCCTGCATAGAAAATAGCCACACGTTCCGCACATAAACCTGCAGGATAACATGCATTTTCCTGGTTATTACCTTCTAAAATCTCATTGTTTTCCATTAAAACCGCCGCACCCACAGAAAATTTGGAATAGGGCGCATAGGCCTTTTTCCTAGCATTGACGGCCATGGACATTAACTCTCTATACGACCCGTCCAATTCCTCCGCAGTATCATGTACCGTAACCTCAATACTTATTTTTTTTTGTACTCCCATCTTAAATTATTAAGGACATTTATCAATTAGCTAATTTACATATTTTGACCACGAGTATTTTAACAAAAAAACCTGCATTACTGCAGGCTTTATAAACTTTTCTATTTATAATCATTTAATCATTGTAGAACTCTTCCCCTAAGTTAAAGGTCAAAGAAAATCTCAACGTATTCTCAAGTGGATTTCTTACCTGAGAGGTAGAGAAAAGATAGGATAAATCTATCTGCGCAGAATTAAATTTAAATCCTGCTCCCAGGGTAAAGAATTTTCTGGACCCTTTTTCCTCACTTTCATTAAAGTAACCCGTTCTGAACATAAATGAATCTTGGTAGGTATATTCCGCACCCAAAGACCATGTAAACTCCTTTAACTCCTCACTAAAGCCATCTGGAGCATCTGTAAATGAATTGAATATACCGCTAAAACCACTTTCATTTTGGTAAATATCATTATCCTCTGCATCAACATCGCCGTCATTATCAAAATCTTGTGGAGTAGGCACTAACAGCTTACTAAATTCTGCCGTAACACCAACTACATTATCTTGATCTAAAATAAAATCAAATCCACCTCCAAATCTTAAGTTACTGGGTAGGAAGTTTTCCTGTCCACCGGCATCGTATTGAATTTTCCCTCCTATATTGGATAAATTAAAACCTGCCCTCCATCGACCATCAAAATTATTATAAGCTATTTCTCTAGACCTATAATAACCCGCTACGTCAACTGCAAATGAACCTGCCGCTTGGGAATCCTCTGATCCATTCTGAGGTAATTTTAAATTTGATCTGATATATCTACCGGCCACCGACATAGAGAACGTAGGGCTTAACTTTAAGGAATACGACCCATCTAAAGCCAATTCGTTTGGTTTTGCAATAGTACCGGGGTCATTGGCAAACTGCCTTAATTCTATCTCACCCAAAGTAAAATAACGCAAACTAACAGCAAACGCACTTTGCTCATCAAGTTTATTATAATAACTGGCATTTAGCAATGAAATATCCGTAATAATACTTTCTAAATATGGAGTATAACTAACTCCTATTCCCATTTTTCGTTCCGCAAATGCAAATTTTGCCGGGTTCCATTGTTGAGAAAAAGCATCGGTTGATGTTGCAACCCCCATATCACCCATACCGGCAGACCTTGCATCTGCAGCTATAGTTAGAAATGGTACAGCGGTGGTAATAACACGTTGGTCATTCTGGGCCGCAACTTTCCCAATTACCAGTACAAAGAAAATTATTGAGATTTTTCTCATTAGAATTACATCTTTAAAAGTAGGAGCGAAATATACCGTTAATATAGAATCGCCCTTAATATTTTACATGAAAACGGACTTTTTACCGTTATCTTGTATCATTATATGGTTTTTTATTAGAATTTACGATTTAGAGAAAATTTCAACTACTAACAACACTTCCTAAATCTGAAAATTGACGACCTTATCTTGGCCAATAAAAGAAATACCTTAAACCATACTATTTAGCTTATTTGTCCGTTTAGAATATTAAGCAAGGTCATTTTATGTGCACCGGGCGGTATAGGATTTATTTAAATTATTTTGAAATGTAAAATAATCTTATAAAAACGCCGTTCTATTGAGCGAAAGTGTCAAACAAATTAAAAGAAATCTTAGTATTATAAGGAATAGAAGCCAAACTACTATTACTTATTAAAATTGAACTCAAGTCCTAATTATGAAAAAACGTTTAATAAAAGTTGTACTCTCATGCACTGTTATCGTTGGGGGATTAACGGTTAACAGCTGTTCTAAATCTTCATCTTCCAAAAATACATCTAGAGCTACAGGTTGGAAAATAAATGCCAAGGAAGGTGGTTTTCAATATAATACAGACTTCAAGGAACAAGAAACCGCTCCTGGATTAGTATTTGTTGAAGGTGGTACATTTACCAAGGGTAAAGTTCAGGATGATGTTATGCATGATTGGAACAACACCCCAACATCTCAGCATGTTCAGTCATTTTATATGGATGAGACAGAGGTAACCAATGTAATGTACCTTGAGTATCTTGACTATTTAAAAAGCGTATATCCACCAGAAAACCCTAAGTACACCAATATTTATGTAGGTGCTTTACCGGACACACTGGTATGGAGAAACAGATTGGGCTTTAACGAAACAATGACCAATAACTATTTAAGACATCCGGCATATGCGGAATATCCTGTGGTTGGTGTTAACTGGATACAGGCAACACAATTTGCAGAATGGAGAACCGATCGTGTAAACGAAGTTATGTTGGAACGTGAAGGTTATTTGTCCGAAGATGCCAAATACCAAGCTGCAACTGGAGAAGTTCAAGGAACATTTAGTACAGAAGCATATTTAAACAGACCAGAATCTGTTTATAATGGTCAAATAGATTCCCTACAAGGCAAAATGAAAAAAGATAGTACTTCTGCTTTTGCCAAAAGAAGTAGTGGTATAATAATGCCTGAATATAGACTACCAACAGAAACCGAATGGGAATATGCAGCTCAGGCACAGGTTGGACAAAGAGAATACAACAATTATAGAGGTAGAAAAAAATATCCTTGGGAAGGTGATTATACACGTAACGGACAACGTGTAGGTCGCGGAGACCAGTTAGCCAACTTTAAGCAAGGTAAAGGTGATTATGGCGGAATTGCAGGATGGTCTGATGATGGAGCCGATATTACCGCGGAAGTTATGTCTTATAAACCAAATGATTTAGGTCTTTACGATATGGCAGGTAACGTGGCCGAGTGGGTTGCTGATGTTTACCGACCAATTGTTGACGACGAAGTAAGTGATTTCAACTACTACAGAGGAAACATTTATATGAAAAGCGCCATTGGCGAAGACGGAAAAGTGAAAGTTCTAAAAGATTCTATTGCTTTTGACACCTTGCCAAATGGTAAAGTTATTGCCGTAAATCTACCCGGAGAGATTAAAATGGTTCCGGTAGACGAAGAGGAAACTTACCTAAGAACAAACTTTTCATCTAGCGACAACAGAGGATATAGAGACGGAGACCCAGGTTCTTCTAGATTCTATGACAGGTTTAGCGATGATGACGAGCAAGATGATAAGAAAAAGATGTACAATTCTCCTAAGCACTCCGTTGCAAGAGATTCTGCAGGAAATCTTATTAAAGGTTATGATTCATCCAATAACAGGACTACACTTATAAATGACGAAGTTAGAGTATACAAAGGTGGTTCATGGAGAGATAGAGCTTATTGGTTAGACCCGGCACAAAGAAGATATTTGCCGCAATACATGGCAACAGATTACATCGGTTTCAGATGTGCTATGTCTAGAGTGGGTTCAAAATCCAAAACCAAAAACAAAACCGTTAGAGGAAAAAAAGCTAAATAGCATTTTCTCTTCATCATAAATACTAAAAGCCCTTTTCACAAAGGGCTTTTTTTATATCTTCGATTTTATGACGATCAAAGATTTACATTCGGTTTTTTTGAAATTTCCTTCCGTTAGTACAGATACTCGTAAAATTAATGAGGGAGATATATTTTTTGCCCTTAAAGGAGATAATTTCAACGGAAATTTTTATGCAGAACAAGCCCTAAAACAAGGCGCTAGTTACGCCGTAGTAGACGAAGAAGAATTCAACAAGAGCGATAGGACAATCCTGGTAAACGATACCCTTGCCTCGCTTCAACAATTGGCCAATTATCACAGAAAATTTTGCAAGGCTAAAATCATTAGCCTAACAGGAAGCAATGGCAAAACTACAACCAAGGAACTCATCAATGCAGTTTTATCTACCACATACAAGACTATAGCAACAAAAGGTAACCTAAATAACCATATTGGCGTACCACTGACTCTACTGTCCATAAAGCCTGATACGGAAATCGCAATAGTGGAAATGGGCGCCAACCATTTAAATGAAATTACGTTTTTAAGCAGTATTGCAGAGCCGGATTTTGGGTATATAACCAATTTTGGAAAAGCACACCTAGAAGGCTTTGGCGGCGTGAAAGGCGTTATTAGGGGCAAAAGCGAGCTGTATGAGTATTTGACCAAAAATAATAAATCTATCTTTTTAAATGCGGACGACCCCATACAACTCAATAAATTGAAATCTTACACGCACAAATACGGGTTCAGCACAGAGAATTCAAAATACTACAACATTGAATACCTAGGGGCACAACCTTTTGTCCGTGTAAAGTTTGATCATATTGAAGCAACTTCAAATCTAATAGGCTCTTATAATTTTCACAACTGCTGTGCAGCAATTATCATGGGGAAATATTTTAATGTTGAATTATCTCAAATAAAAAATGCTATTGAAAATTACACGCCCCAGAACAACCGCTCCCAAATTATTGAGACGGCAGGCCATTATATTATTTTAGATGCCTACAATGCCAACCCCTCAAGTATGAAGGCTGCATTAGAAAACTTTAGTACTCTTGACAAGCCAAATAAAATAGCAATATTAGGAGACATGTTTGAATTGGGTGATTCTGCAGACGTGGAACACCAAACCATAGCACAAATCACCGAAAAATTGAATATTGACCAAATGATCTTAATAGGTGAAAACTTTTATCGCACCAAAATAACATCAAATAAATTTAAAAAATTTGACGATTTAAAGCATTACTTGAACGAACACCCTATACTACAAAACTCAACTATTTTAATTAAAGGATCTAGAGGCATGGCACTGGAAAGACTTTTGGAAATTATTTGAACCTATTCCAAAATTCTGGTAACAGAACCGCAGGTCAACATTTTATCCCCAAAATACGGGTTCTTTATTGCCTTTTCCAAGCTTAACCAGTCCGCTCCTGAGTTATTATCCGCCATAGGACAATGTTGTAAATATATGGGAGCATTAAAATCCTGAACATGTGAGGCAAAAAAAGTAAATGATCCGGAAAGATTTTTAAAGCCTAAACGCTTCTTTTCAAGACCCTTCTCTGATATTATTGCTTCTGTCATTTCCTTGGAAATTTTCATATTTTTTTGAAATTCATTGCCCACATTATTCATGTCTATATTGTGCAATAATTCTTTTAATTTATTGGCAGTATTAACGGCATCCACTTTATTAGAGAATACTAGATTATCTTTTAATTCAAAATATATGTTTAATAATTCCTTTATTTGATCATTTAGGGCCACGGGCAACATTTTACTGTTTTCATTAGTTGCCATAATATTATGCCCATTACTAGAATCCTTAGCATACAGCATTGACTTTTTACCTTGTAATTGAGCAGCCGCATCTATGGTAAACGTTCCATTGGTTACCACTTCTTCCCCAATTTTCAGACCTTGCAACACTGTATAATTATTACCAATGGCGCTACCCAATTTAACCTCTCTCATTTCAAATATTGGCTTAGCGGAATTTGGTTTGACATAAACCACAGAGTGCTCACCCGCCCATAAAATTGCACTTTTGGGCACTACAATCTTTTGCTCATTTTCATTCTTGATTTTAACCTTGCCTTTTATGAACATGCCTGGCTTCCAAAGCCCTTTCGCGTTGGTAATATTGGCCCTAACTGCTACAATTCTTTTTCCTTTATCCAAAACAGGTTCAATAAATGAAATTTTAGTCTCTATAGAATCCGTATTGATTGCGTCTGAACTAATAACAATCTCCTGTCCTAACTTTAGCAATGGTAATTGGTCTTCATAGGCTTGAAAAACAGCCCAGACAGAATACAAGTTAGAAACCTTAAACAATGGATCCCCTTGTTTATAATATGAGCCCTCCGTGCCTAATATTTCTACGACCGTACCCGATACATCCGCTACCAAAGGAAAGTTTACAATAGGCTTTCCAGATTTTAATAGATCATCTATCTGTTTATCCGTTAATTTCCATAAACCCAATGTATTTCTTGCTGCAGCATATAGTTTTTCATGAGAATCCTTATAAGATGATGATGTCAATAATTTGTCTTGAGCCAAATATAATTCTGGACTATAAATAGTGCCAATTTCTTGGCCTTTCTTTACATATTCTCCAACATATTTAATACTAAGTTTGTCTATACGCCCATCAAACAAAGTGGTCTGTGTGGCATTGGTATTTTCGTTTAATGCTATTTCGCCAGCTAAAATTACTTCCCCACCCATGATATTTGAAGTAATTTTATGGGTTTGAACATTAGCTAAAGAAATAGCCCTCTCACTCATGGTGAATTTATATTCGTCTTGGAGCACATCCATTTTAGTCTTAGGAACAAGCTCCATTCCACATATGGGACATAGACCTTTTTCCTTACCTACAACAGTTGGATGCATGGAACAGGTGTAACGATCACCCGCTACATGTTGAACTTGGTTATGGGTAGATTGATTTGTACCACCAAAGAACAAATACCCTAAAAACAGCCCCGCTAACAATATCAAAAGGTAAATGATATAATTCTTATATGTATTGAAGATTTCCATTATAGCTATTTACTATTTTTTTAATTTTTGTTCCTGCCAAAAGCAGAACAATACCGGAACTACCAATAAGGTCACCAAAGCTACGAGCATACCACCAAAACTAGGAATGGCCATGGGTATTAAAATATCCTTTCCATGTCCTTTGGCCATTGTTATAGGCAATAAAGCCAACAATGTTGTGGCCGTTGTCATTAAACATGGTCTTATCCGTTTTTTTCCTGCTTCCAAAACCGCTTTTCTTACACCACTGATATTTTCAGGCGTCTTGGCCTCAAAATTTTGTTTAAGGTATGTGGCTATAACCACCCCATCATCTGTAGCTATACCAAAAAGTGCAATAAACCCGATCCAGACCGCCACACTCATATTTATAGTCTTTACATTGAAAACTTCCCTAATATCATATCCTAAAAAGTTAAAGTCCATAAACCAATCCTGACCGTAAAACCACAGCATTATAAAACCACCGGCAAAAGCCACCGCTATTCCCGAAAAAATCATAAAAGAAATAGTCAACGACCTGAACTGCACATAAAGTAATAACAAAATTGCCAACAATACCATAGGTATGACAAAAGACAAGGTTTTCTCTGCATGCAGATTATTTTCATAGGTACCCGAAAATCTAAAATTAACTCCTTCCGGAACTCGTATGTCGCCTTCATCGATTTTCAACTCTATATGTTTTTTTGCTTTCTCCACAGCTGAAATTTCCGCAAAGTCACTTTTTTTATCAAATAGAACATACCCCATTAGAAACCCATCCTCACTTTTAATTACTTGAGGACCTTTTTCAAATTGCACATCCGCGACTTGATATAGTGGTATACTGCCACCATTGGGCAATGAAACTAGAATATTACCAATATCTTCTGGTTCATCTCTATAATTTCTTGGATAGCGTAAAGTTACATCAAACCGCTCCCTACCTTCTATGGTCTGGGCCAAAACTTTTCCTCCCATTGCCGTTTCTAGTATCTCTTGCAATCTACTCATTGTCAAACCAAATCTTGCAGCTTTTATTCTATCAAATTTTACATTAATATATGGTTTGGCAACAATTCTATCAGAAAAAACAGAAGTAGCATCAATAGCATCAACCTTTTTTAATTCTTTTTCCAGAACCTGCCCAAATGCCTCTATACTTTCTAAATTTGGTCCAAAAATTTTAATACCCATTGGTGATCGCATGCCAGTTTGAAGCATTACCAATCTGGTTTCTATAGGTTGTAATTTGGGTGCAGAGGTTATACCTGGCAATGTAGTCGCAGCTTCAATTTCTTTCCAAATATCATCCGCACTTCTAATATGAGGCCTCCAATTTCTAAAATATTCCCCATCTTCATCAACAATCAACTCTTCTATTGATACACCAGAGCCTGAAGTAACCTCGCCCATTGTTTTGGTCATGAACAACCCTTCATTGGTCGTTTTAAATGAGATAGGATTTCCTTGATCATTTAAAATGAACTCAGGTTTATACAAAATTACATTTTCAAACATGGACAACGGTGCGGGATCCAATGCAGAATCTACCCTGCCGGCCTTACCAACTACCGTTTCTATTTCTGGGATGCTTGCCACGGCCATATCCAACTGTTGCAAAATTCTTTTATTTTCTGATATCCCAGTATGTGCCGTAGATGTTGGCATTAACAAAAATGAACCTTCGTTCAATTTTGGCATAAATTCCTTTCCCATTGTATTATAGGCCAAAACACCAAATACTATAATGGTTAGGGGTATGGCAAAAAATACCGCCTTATGCTCCATGGCCCATAATAATACATGTTCATAATATTTGTGAAATACATATAATCCTCCTAAAACTATTGAACCAATAAGAACTACAAAAATTAGATTGGTAGTAAAAAATGCTTGAATACCTAAAGGTTTCCAATAGTATGTAAGTATAAATACAATGGATATCACCAACCAAACCAATCTATATCTCTTTCCGGACAAATATGATATTCTGTTATAGTTTTCAAATAATTTTAAAACCATTAACCCTATTAAAGCAATACCAAACCAATAACCCCAATAACACATTAAAATTCCAATAAGGCCTAGACCAAAAGACCCCAAACCTTTTATATTTTTTTTATGTGTACTACTATACCAAGTTGATATGATTGGAGGTATAATGAATAACGCTAAAAACATAGCGGCCAAAAGGGCGGTAGTTTTGGTAAATGCCAAAGGGGTAAATAAGCGACCTTCTTCCCCAGTCAAAACAAAAACAGGTATAAAACTCAAAATAGTAGTTAAACCCGCAGTCATAATAGCTCCAGAAACTTCTTGAACCCCTTCAATGACCAAATTATCTATAGGTACTTCCTTTTCATTGTTCTCAATCTTGTGAACTATATTTTCAGACAAGATAATACCTAAATCTACCATTGTCCCTACTGCAATAGCAATACCGGACAATGCAACTATGTTGGCTTCAACTCCAAATAATTTCATGATGATAAAGACCATGAGTACCGCTATTGGCAATAGCCCAGAAATTACTAAAGAAACCCTTAAATTTCTCAGCATCACCAAGATTACCAATATGGCAATCAAAATTTCCATTGCAAGGGCAGAATTTAGTGTACCCAGAGTATTTTTTATTAATTCGGTACGATCATAAAATGGTACTATAGTCAGTTTTGACGTTCTACCGTCTTTGAGCATTTTAGATGGCAGCCCCTTTTCTATTTGTGAAATTTTACGCTTAACGGATTCTATAACTTTCTGTGGATTGGCTCCATACCTGCTTACAACAACACCACCAACGACCTCGGCACCTTCTTTATCCAAAATTCCCCTTCGCTCTTTTGGCCCCAAGGATACTACCGCAATATCCTTAATGGAAAGAGGTACAAAATCATTGGTGGTAATAACCGCATTTTCAATATCTTGAATATTTTCAATAAGACCCAGACCCCTTATTAAATATTCCGCATTATTGATTTCCAACGTTTTGGCTCCAACATTTTTATTGGACTCACTTACCGCCCTAACAACTTCATTAAGAGAAATTTGATATTGACGCATAAGCAAAGGATTAAGTTCAATTTGATACTCTTGAACATAACCTCCAATTGAAGCCACCTCAGCAACATTTTCCGCAGAGGCTAAAGCATTTTTTATATAAAAATCCTGTACTTTTCTTAGTTCATGCAAATCCCATCCACCGGTAACCCTACCTTCGTCATCCCTTCCTTCTATGGTATACCAAAACAACTGACCCAATGCGGTTGCATCTGGCCCTAATTTGGGCACTACATTCTTAGGAAGCAAATCTGGCGGTAGACTACTTAACTTTTCCAGAATACGGCTTCTACCCCAATAAAAATCGACATCATCGTCATAAATGAGGTATATCGTAGAAAAACCGAACATAGAGGAACTTCTTACTGATTTAACCCCTGGCAACCCTAAAAGGTTCGTGGTAAGCGGATAGGTTATCTGATCCTCTATATCCTGTGGTGATTGCCCTTCCCATTCAGTATATACGATTTGCTGATTATCACCTAAATTGGGAATGGCATCTACAGCAACGGCATTTGAACCTAACAGCCCATTATTCGTAAAAATAGGCGCACTTATTAAACCCCATAGTAAAAACACTACCAAAAGCACAAAGGCTACCAGTTTATTTTGCACTAAAAATTTAATTAAGTTGTTAAGCATAAAGGATTAAACTTATTTGCCAAATTTAAAACTATAAGTCTCTGATATTAAACGTGCGAAACAGGTATAGATTGTAGAAGTAAGATAACTAATTATTATAAAATTGACGTTGGGGCAGTATATAATTCTATTACGACAATTAGTTGGGAAATTTGTGGGATATACTGGATTCGAACCGGTGACCTCTGCCCTGTCAAGGCAGCGCTCTAAACCAACTGAGCTAATATCCCAAATTGTTAGATAAGTTAACTTACAACTTATTAAAGTAAGATATAAAATAACCAATTAAAAAAGGCTTCCAAAAAATGGAAGCCTTTTAACCTGTGGGCCCTACTGGATTCGAACCAGTGACCCCCTGCTTGTAAGGCAGGTGCTCTGAACCAACTGAGCTAAGAGCCCCAAAAGGAGTGCAAATATATAATAGTTTTACAATTCACAAAAGAAAAATCAATAAAAAATCAAAGAACTTCTGCTACTACAAAATTACTTCCGCCCACATAAATAAAGTCTGATTTTTTTGCTTGTTTTTTAGCTGCTTTAAACGCCTTATTTACAGTCTTATATGCATTACCGGAATATCCAGCTTCATGAAATAGCGCTTCCAATTGTTTTTCATCCAATCCCCTAGAAATTTTTGGCTTGGAAAAATAATAGGACGCATCTTTTGGAAATAAGCCTACAATTCCTTGTACATCTTTATCCTTTACAAAACCTAAAACTACATGTAAGTGTTTGTATTGCTGTTTTTTTATTTGTTCCAATACAACAGACAGTCCTTCCTTATTATGAGCAGTGTCGCAAATTATAGTAGGGTTTTCACCTAATTGCTGCCACCTACCCATTAGCTGGGTATTTACAACTACATTTTTTAATCCTCTAACAATATCACTTTTGATTATATCAAATCCATTCAACTTTTCCAATGTCGTTAAAACACCTTGGGTATTTTTTTGCTGATAATCCCCTAGTAAATCAACTTCATGATTTATAAATAATCTTTCTTCTGCAAAAGTAATCTCCGCATTCATGTCTTTAGCCCTTTTAATGAATACTGGTGCGGTTTTCTCGTTATATTCACTAATAACTACAGGAATATCCTTTTTAATAATACCCGCCTTCTCAAAAGCTATCTCTTCCAATGTATTTCCCAACATATCAGTATGGTCAAAACCTATATTGGTAATCAAACTTACTTCTGGTGTAATAATATTTGTTGAATCTAACCTACCCCCCAATCCCACTTCTATAATGGCAATATCAACCTTTTTATTTGCAAAGTGGGAAAAGGCCATACCAACGGTCATTTCAAAAAAAGAAAACTTTTTTTCATTAAAAAAAGTTTTGTTTCCTTCAATGAAATGCACCACCTCTTTCTTTTTTATTTTGCGACCGTTGATTCTAATACGTTCCCTAAAATCTTTTAAATGCGGAGAAGTGTATAGACCTACTTTGTAGCCAGCCTCTTGCAGTACCGACGCCAACATATGACTACTGCTACCCTTACCATTAGTTCCGGCAACATGAATACTTTTAAATTTTAAATGTGGATTTCCTAAATGGTCGACAAGAACCCTTATACCATCTAATTTTGCATTAAATGCATCTTTACCTTTATTTTGATACATTGGAAGTTGAGCGAACATCCAATTTAAGGTATTCTTGTAGGTCACTCTCCTAACTTGAAGTTAACAACAACAAAACCCACTTGTTGACTTGGAGCATTGCTATCCAGATTCCATTTATGCATAAATGCCGTTTTCTTTGCCGGCTCCAGTAAACATGGATCATTATTTGTAGTCCCCCTTACACCGGGAACTGCACTAACCACCTTACCGTTTCTATCTACGACAATCTTAACAACAACCCTTCCAGACTGGTTACATTCTTGTTGTACTTTACCTTTATTAACCAAAGACCTTCCATTTAGCCCGTAGCCTCCCGTTCCGCTTCCACTACCTGGACTTCCGTAGTAACTGGTAGCATATGGATCACCATCTGGCCGCCCTTTATCCCCGGCCCTGTTATCATCACCTTCACTTCCAGAAGCCGTACCATCAGACTTGTTCAAGCCCCCCATCATCTCATCTAAAGCACGTTTTTTTGCTTCTTGCTCTTGACGGGCCTTTTCTTCCGCATCCTTTTTCTCTTTTGCAATTCGTGCAGCCTCTGCTCTTTTTTTA
Organism: Maribacter sp. LLG6340-A2; assembly: GCF_045057105.1. Classification (GTDB taxonomy): domain Bacteria; phylum Bacteroidota; class Bacteroidia; order Flavobacteriales; family Flavobacteriaceae; genus Maribacter. The sequence goes on from NZ_CP159332.1 coordinate 967,487, forward strand.
TTCTCTATCGCCTCAGCCTTTTTCTTGGCTTCGGCAGCGGCTTCTTCTGCTTTTCTTTTAGCCTCCTTAGCTTGATTTATTTTAATAGCTTCCTCAGATTCCTTGGTCAATAACTTTTCAGAGGGAGATTCCTCTTCTGCAGCTGGTTCTTCCACCTCCTCCACAGGCTCTTCAACAGCTTCAGCAACTTCTTGTTGAACCGGTTCCACAGGAGGGGTATCCAAAGGTTCTGATCGTATTTTTTCTTTGGGCTGTACCTTGCCGCTCCCAAATTCCATAGTACCGAAATTTACAGAAATCCCATTTTCTTCCGGTGGGTCCATATAAGTTAAACCTATATAAAACAAGACCAACAAAAGCGCACTTAACAACAATGTGGTAAGTGTCAATGATTTCTTTTTATGTCTTGTATCTAAAAAAGCCATTTAATTAGGGCGTACCGCCAAAATTACCTTGTAATTATTTCTATTTGCGATATCCATTACGTTTACCGCTTCTTTTATTGCTACACTTTCTTCTGCCCTTAAAATAATTGTAGGGCTATCTTGACCCGATAAGGCTTTTTTAAGCTCTATCTCAATATACTCACCATTTATGCGCTCATCATTTACAAAGTACTGTAAATTCTTATCTATACTTACCGAGACATTTTGGGTATTCGTAGACTTGCCTTTTGCTTTTGGCAACAATAAATCCAAAGCGTTGGGCGAGTTGGCCGTCAACATAAAAAATACAAGTAACAAAAAAACGATGTCCGTCATGGACGACATACTAAAGTCAGGACTGACCTTATTTCTTCCTTTTAATTTCATAATATAAAATTAAAGAGGTTCGTTTAATAGATCTAGGAACTCTACGGCATTGGCCTCCATTTTATGAACAACCTTATCTGTTCTATTTACTAAATGATTATAACCTACATAAGCTATAATACCTACAATTAGACCAGCTACCGTTGTAGTCATAGCCGTATAAATACCAGATGCCAATGAACCCATTTCCGCTTGACCACCACTACTGGCCATTTCATGAAAAGCAAGAATCATACCAATAACAGTCCCTAAAAAACCTATCATTGGTGCCGCACCGGCGACAGTGGCAAGGATACTTACATTCTTTTCTAGCTTATAGACTTCTAAGGTACCTGCATTTTCAATTGCGGTATTGATATCATCTAGTGGCTTTCCAATTCTGGAAATACCCTTTTCCGTTAATCTAGCGACTGGTGAATCTGTTTGGGCACATAAAATCTTTGCTGCTTCTAATTTTCCCGTAGTAACATGATCCCGAATTTGGTTCATGAAATTCTTATCTATTTTGGATGCGGCATTGACTGCCAACAATCTTTCAAAATAGATATATAAGGCTACACCCAACATTATAAAAAGAACCGTAATAATGATAACGCTACCCGTACCACCGTTAAAGATCAGATCTATAACCGATAAGGTCTTTTCTTCTGACATTAATTCATCGCTCGCTTCTTGAGCCAAATCCTGGAATAATAACATAGTGTTCTTTAAGTATTGAATTTGCCTTTATAACGATGAATTGCGGATTAAATTATCCATGTAGAACAAAATCTCTTAACAATATGAAAACAACCGCACCACTTACAAAACCAATTAAGGCCAACCATGCAATTTTTTTCAAATACCAGAAGAAATCTATTTTTTCCATTCCCATTGCCACAACCCCGGCTGCGGAACCTATAACCAACATACTACCACCTGTACCGGCAGAATAGGCTATAAAATGCCATAAGGGGCTATCCATAGGTTCACTAAACATACCCATACTTGCAGCAACCAATGGTACATTATCAATAACAGCAGAACCTACACCAAACAGCATTACAACAATATCCGTATCAGGTATAGCTTCATTCAAAGCACCAGCAGCGTTAAATAGGATACCTAAAGACTCCATAGCGGCAACAGCTAACAAAATACCTAAGAAAAACAGTATACTAGGCAACTCTATCTTAGATAAGGAATGGTGTACCGGACTATGATGACCACCCTCTTCATGACCACCCCCATCAACATTGGAAATGCTGAATTTTTTATTACTGTAAATTTCCGCAAACGTAGCCACAACTGCCAAAGACAGCATCATACCCACATAAGGAGGAAGGTGCGTTACCGTTTTAAATATGGGCACGAATAAAATGGCCCCTAATCCTAAATATAACATAGTAGCACCATATTTAGACTTAGAACTCTCTCCATCCAAATCACCATCAATCAACCCTTTAAAAACTTTAAACCTACCGGCCACCAAAACAGGAACCAACATACAAACCAATGAAGGTAACAATACATGTATGACCAATTGCCCAGCACTTACTTTATTTGCAATCCACAACATTGTTGTAGTTACATCCCCAATTGGAGACCATGCTCCACCAGCATTGGCCGTAATTACGATCATACCGGCAAACCACAACTTGGTTTCGCGGTCCTTTATTACTTTTTGAAGTATAGTAATCAATACAATAGTTGCTGTAAGGTTATCTATAATGGCAGATAATATAAATGCCAAAATAGAGAACAACCAAAGAAGTTTACTTTTCTTCTTTGTTTTTATAAACCCTTTAATAGTTGCAAATCCATCAAAATAATCTATAATCTCAACAATGGTCATGGCCCCTAAAAGGAAAAAGAGTATTTCTGCCGTCTTACCTAAATGATGCAACAGAGATTCTTCCATGATATGCATTTTATCTGCATGCCCCAATTCAGAAAAACCAGAAACCAGACCTTGCTTAACAGAATCGAACCAATTCTCATAACCGTCTATTCCAAGCGCTATCAAAGCCCATAAAATGGCCATCATGGCCAATGCCGGAATAAGCTTATCTATTTTAAGATTGTGTTCTAAGGTAATGGCAAGATATCCTGCCAAAAAAATTATAATAATAATGGTCTCCATACTCGTTGGTTTTTTTTAATGTCTTCTAGTAAGTTGTCAAATATAAGTTCAAATTCCAAAAAATTAAATTATCTAAAGATATTTAAAATTGTATGTGAATTCCTAATGAATTGACAATAATAACCAAGATATCTGACATCCAAATACTTAAATTCAACTAAATAAATATTAACCAGTTTTTATTCACATTGTTTTAACTAAACCATGCAGCAAACCGCCTTAAATTTAATATGGTATTAACAAATTACTTGGCGAATAAATTTACCAAGGTCAATTTTAAGTTTAGATTTTCTCTCCGTATATCTTTATCTTTGAGAATATAACATTTAACCTCTAATTCATGGATTTTTCTTTAACCGAAGAACAAAAATTAATTCAACAAGCTGCAAAGGATTTTGCACAAACCGAACTATTACCGGAAGTAATTGAAAGGGACGATGCCCAACGATTTCCGGAAGAAGAGGTTAAAAAACTTGGCGAACTAGGGTTTTTAGGAATGATGGTAGACCCTAAATACGGGGGAAGCGGCCTAGACACGTTATCTTACGTACTGGCCATGGAAGAACTTTCAAAAATTGATGCGTCTACCTCTGTAATCATGTCTGTCAATAATTCATTAGTTTGCTGGGGACTGGAAAAATTTGGTACGGAAGAACAAAAAGAGAAATACCTGACCAAAATTGCCACCGGCGAAATTTTGGGTGCGTTCTGCCTATCCGAACCTGAGGCCGGCAGTGATGCAACTTCCCAAAGAACTACGGCCATTGACCAAGGCGACCATTATATATTAAACGGAACAAAAAACTGGATTACCAATGGCAGCTCCGCTAGTGTATATATTGTAATAGCCCAGACCGATAAGGAGAAAAAGCACAGGGGAATAAATGCCCTTATCGTTGAGAAAGGTGCCGAAGGTTTTGAAATTGGCCCCAAGGAAAATAAATTGGGTATACGCGGTAGTGACACGCATTCCCTTATATTTAATGATGTAAAGGTCCCAAAGAGCAATAGAATTGGTGAGGATGGCTTTGGATTTAAATTTGCCATGAAAACCTTGGCAGGGGGCAGAATAGGTATTGCCGCCCAAGCTTTGGGTATAGCGGCCGGAGCATATGAACTTGCGTTGAAATATTCAAAAGAAAGGAAGGCTTTTGGTACGGAAATAAGTAACCATCAAGCTATTGCCTTTAAATTAGCGGATATGCATACCGATATTCAAGCAGCTCGTTTATTGGTCTATCAGGCAGCAAGGGACAAGGATAACGGCACCAATTACGATCTTTCTGGAGCAATGGCAAAATTATATGCCTCTAAAGTGGCTATGGAAACAACGGTAGAAGCTGTTCAGATTCATGGAGGCAATGGTTTTGTTAAAGATTATCATGTAGAAAGACTTATGCGTGATGCAAAAATTACACAGATATATGAAGGTACTTCTGAAATTCAGAAAATTGTAATTTCCAGAAGTATTTTGCAATAAAAAACAGTAAATACTTGAACACCCCCAAATTTTTAGGGGGTGTTATTTTTATTTTGGAGGAATAATTTTGTTGATCACCACATAAGCTTGGGTGAAATTGTTACAAAGCACCACTTCACAAATTTTACCCCCCTATTTTCTTCTAATATTCACTCTCTTTAACTTAAATTTATCAATCTGATAAATTGAGCTATGCAAAAATTGATAATTATCGATTTTTTATGGTTTAATTAGAATCGTTGAATTTATTACCTGAATTAGTTCAAAACACTGAATATAATTCAAATAAAATGATATTTTTGAAGAAATACCACAAATATGACATTGAAGAAGCAAGGATTATACCTACCAGAATTTGAACACGACAACTGTGGAGCTGGCTTTATTTGCAGCCTTAAAGGAAAAAAGTCTAATGATATTATTCATAAGGCCCTAGAAATACTTGAACGATTAGAACATAGAGGTGCCGTCAGTGCCGATGGCAAAACAGGAGATGGTGCGGGAATTCTTATTGACATTCCCCATGATTTTTTTCAGTCCGTTTGTGATTTTGACTTACCGGATGCAGGAGAGTATGCAGTAGGTAATATCTTCTTTCCTAGGAAAGAGAACCAACGCGATTTCTGTATTTCCGTATTCGAGGAAAACATTAAAAAACAAGGCCTTAAATTATTAGGGTGGCGAAATGTTCCCGTAAACCGTTCCGTTCCTGGTAGAATTGCTTCGGAAACAGAACCTTTCGTAAAACAGATTTTCATTGCCAAGGAAAATTCAGAGCAGGATTATTTTGAATTTAATTTAAAACTGTTCATCGCTAGAAAAGTTACGGAACACACCATTATTAAATCCAAATTATCAGAAAGCAAATTTTTCTACGTTCCCAGCCTTTCCACCAAAATCATCATATTTAAAGGGCTGCTTATGCCTTTGGACATTAGTCTTTATTATTCAGATTTAATGGATTCCCGTGTGGTTACAAGGTTGGCCCTGGTACACCAACGTTTCTCCACAAACACATTCCCAACTTGGGATTTGGCACAACCTTTTAGGTATATGTGCCACAATGGCGAAATCAACACTCTTAGAGGTAATGTTTCAAGAATGTATTCAAGAGAAGAACTTCTTAAGAGTGATATGTTCGGTGATGAAATAAAAAATATTTTACCTATTATATTACCTGGAAAATCTGACTCTGCCACCATGGATATGGTCGTAGAATTACTTCTTATGACCGGTAGATCGCTGCCAGAAGTTATGATGATCCTTGTTCCTGAAGCCTGGGAAAAGAACATGGAAATGTCAGAGGCAAAAAGAGCTTTTTATGAATACCATTCCTGTATGATGGAACCGTGGGACGGACCTGCATCCATACCTTTTACAGATGGTAATTTTATTGGTGCCGTTCTAGATAGAAACGGGCTAAGACCTTCTAGATATACGGTTACAAAAGATGATTATGTAGTCATGTCCTCAGAAACGGGTGTAGTTGAAATTACACCGGAAAACGTAGAGTTTCACGGAAGATTAGAACCAGGAAAAATGTTCTTGGTAAATATGGAAGAGGGTAGAATTGTCAATGATGAGGAAATAAAGGAGAAAATTGCAAAACAGCAACCATATAGTAAATGGCTAAAAGACAACTTGGTTCACTTAAAGGATATACCTTATAACGACTGTCCTTTATTCTTGGGCGAAGAATCCCTTGAAAAAAGAAAATCGGTCTTTGGTTATACTTTGGAAGATATCAATACCATTGTCTTACCAATGGCCAAAGCCGGGAAGGAACCAATTGGTTCTATGGGGTCAGATACTCCAATCGCAGTTTTGTCACAACGTCCTCAACTGATCTACAACTATTTTAAACAATTATTTGCACAAGTTACCAACCCACCGTTAGACGGTATAAGGGAAGAGCTGATAACAGATATTAGTTTAACCCTAGGTAGCGACCACAACATATTTGAATTTTCTGAGCTTCATTGTAGAAAATTGAAAATTCAAAACCCGGTTATTTCCAAAGAAGATTTGGATAAAATCAAGAATTACGATGTTAGTCCAGATTATAAAGTAGCATCCATACCAATTCTTTATGACATCAATAAAGGTCACAATGGTTTAGAAGATGCCTTACAATCCGTCTTGGACCAAGCTTCCAAAGCTGTAGACGAAGGCACAAATATTATTATTCTTTCAGACCGAAGCGTTAGTGAAGAGTTTGCCCCTATCCCTGCACTATTGGCTTGCTCCTTTGTTAATAGCGGACTTCAAAAATTAGGAAAACGATCTAAACTAAGCGTTATTATAGAATCTGCTGAACCTAGGGAGGTTCACCATTTTGCACTACTGTTTGGTTTTGGTGCCAGTGCAATCAACCCCTATTTAGTAAATGAAATTATAGCAGAACAAATAGAAGAACATGATATTACCGATATAACTTTTGATGAAGCCATTAAAAATTATAATAAGGCTATAGGTAAAGGTATTTTAAAGGTGATGAATAAAATTGGTATATCTACCTTAAATTCTTACCGTGGATCACAGCTTTTTGAATGTATTGGTATTAATACAAAGGTTGTTGAAAAATACTTCCCTAATACTCCAACCCGTATTCAAGGTATTGGTCTTTATCAAATTGAAAAGGAAATAGCTCTTCGCCACAGAAAAACATTTCATAAAAATGAAATTGCAGCATCTTTAGATTTGGAAATTGGTGGTGAATATAGATGGAGAAGAGATGGTGAAAAACATATGTTCAACCCACTTTCAATTGCCAAGCTACAAAAATCCGTACGTAATAATGAGCCGGATACTTATAAGGAGTACTCCAAAATGGTCAATGAACAATCTAAACACTTAATGACCATAAGGGGACTTTTTGAATTTTCTAACTATGACCCAATTCCGTTAGATGAAGTTGAGCCATGGACAGAAATCGTTAAAAGGTTTAAAACCGGAGCCATGTCCTATGGATCTATTAGTCAAGAGGCCCATGAAAATCTAGCGATTGCCATGAACCGTATTGGCGGTAAAAGTAATTCTGGAGAAGGAGGCGAAGACCAAAACCGTTTTTATAAAAATGCCACTGGAGATTGGAAGAATAGCGCCATAAAGCAAGTAGCTTCGGGTAGGTTTGGAGTTACATCCAATTACCTGACCAACGCCAAGGAAATTCAGATTAAAATGGCTCAAGGTGCCAAACCTGGTGAAGGTGGCCAGTTACCTGGACCTAAAGTAAATCCACAGATAGCAAAAACGAGAAATTCCACACCTTATGTAGGTTTAATTTCTCCCCCGCCACATCATGATATTTATTCTATTGAAGATTTATCGCAATTAATTTATGATTTAAAATCTGCGAACAGAAAAGCAAGGATCAATGTAAAACTGGTATCAGAAGTTGGTGTGGGTACCGTTGCCGCCGGGGTAGCAAAGGCCAAGGCAGATGTTGTACTGGTAAGTGGATTTGATGGTGGTACCGGAGCTTCACCATTAACCTCCTTAAAACATGCCGGTCTACCATGGGAACTTGGTATTGCAGAAGCTCAACAGACCCTTGTCCTAAATGATCTAAGAAATAGAATTGTCCTAGAATGTGACGGACAGTTAAAAACAGGAAGAGACGTTGCTGTAGCTTGTCTTTTAGGTGCGGAAGAATTTGGTTTTGCTACCGCACCATTGGTTGCCTCTGGTTGTATTATGATGAGGGTTTGCCACTTAAATACTTGTCCTGTAGGTATTGCCACCCAGAATCCTGAATTAAGAAAGAAATTTGCTGGTAAACCAGAGCATGTAGTGAACTACATGTATTTTGTAGCCCAGGAGTTACGTGAAATTATGGCCCAACTTGGTTTTAGAACCATTAATGAAATGGTTGGACAAGTACAAAAGTTAGACCGTAAAAAGGCAATAGAGCATTATAAGGCTGCGGGTATTGATTTAACCCCAATATTACATCAAGTAGATGTACCAATGGGTACCAAGTTCTTCAATACAGAAAAACAAAAACACGATATAGACAAATCTATTGAGTTTGATATTATAGCAAAAGCCAACCCATCCCTATTTAGAAAGGAAAAATTAATTTTGGATTACCCTATTTGCAATACCGATCGTGCTGTAGGTGCTATTATCAGTAATGAAATTTCTAAAACATACGGTGCGGAAGGATTACCAATTAATACCTTGAGACTTAATTTTACCGGATCTGCTGGTCAAAGTTTTGGAGCTTTTGCAACAAGAGGTCTAACCATGGTCGTAAATGGAAATACCAATGACTATTTAGGTAAAGGGCTGTCAGGCGCAAAACTTGTAATAAAGGTACCTGAAAAATCAACTATAGTACCGGAAGATAATGTAATCACCGGTAACGTTACATTATATGGTGCCACTGCCGGTAGAGCCTATATAAATGGCAAGGCTGGGGAGCGTTTTTGTGTTCGTAACTCGGGAGCAAAAGCTGTAGTAGAAGGTATAGGTGACCATGGTTGTGAATACATGACAGGTGGTATTGCCGTAATTCTAGGAGAAGTAGGTAGAAACTTTGGTGCAGGTATGAGTGGCGGAATTGCCTATGTCCTTGATCAGAAAAAAACATTTAGAAAACAGTGCAGTACGGAAGGTTTAAACCTTTTAGAGGTTACGGAGGATAATGACATTAAACAGTTAAAAGATTTGATAACAAGTCATTATAATTCAACATCGAGCCCGTTGGCACAAAGAATCTTGGAAAATTGGGAATCTTATCTACCAAAATTCGTTAAGGTTCTTCCAGAAGAGTACAGACAAGCCCTCATACGCTTAGAAAAAGAAAATTTACAAACCATATAAAATCGAAACATGGGGAAGACAACAGGATTTTTGGAATTCGATAGAAAAGTAGAAGCATACGCTCCAGTAGAGCAGCGAATAAAAAATTATAAGGAATTTACGGTAAAAATGCCGGAGAACGAGCTTAAAGATCAAGGCGCACGTTGCATGGATTGTGGTATTCCGTTTTGCCATAGTGGTTGCCCATTGGGCAATTTAATACCAGATTTTAATGATGCGGTATATCGTGGCAAATGGGAGAAAGCAAGTGAAATATTGCACTCCACCAATAATTTTCCGGAATTTACGGGTAGATTATGCCCAGCACCTTGTGAAGAAGCCTGTGTTTTAGGTATTAATGAAGATCCGGTGACGATAGAAAATATTGAAAAAAATATTGTTGAAACCGCTTTTGAAAAAGGATGGATCACGGCTAAACCTCCACTTACTAGAACGGATAAAAAAGTTGCCGTAATTGGCTCTGGTCCTTCTGGTCTTGCCGCTGCGCAACAATTAAACCGTGCCGGTCATCTGGTCACTGTTTTTGAACGTGATGCTAAACCGGGTGGTCTTCTAAGATATGGTATTCCTGATTTTAAGATGGAAAAAAACGTAATCGACAGAAGGTTGGAAGTACTTAAAGAGGAAGGAATAATTTTTAAATGCGGAGTTCATGTAGGAAAGGATATCCTTGCCGATGATTTGAAAAAAGAGTTTGATGCGGTAATACTTTCCGGTGGGGCTACCGTTAGAAGAAATTTACCTATTGAAGGTGCCGACCTGAAAGGAGTTGTTCAAGCCATGGATTTTTTAAGTCAGAACAACAAACGTGTTGACGGCATAAAAGATTTAGGAGAAGAAATTAAAGCTACGGACAAAGATGTAATTGTAATAGGAGGTGGTGATACGGGGTCAGATTGTATAGGTACTTCTATTAGACATGGTGCTAAATCGGTATCCAACTTTGAAATTATGCCAATGGCCACACCAGAAAGACCTAAAGATCAGCCATGGCCGTTTTGGCCAATGAGGTTGAGAACAAGTTCTTCCCATAAAGAAGGTGCTGAACGTTTCTTCAGCATATCTACCAAACGCTTTATTGGTGATGAACAAGGAAATTTAAAAGGATTGATTACTGCCGAAGTGGAATGGATCAAAACATCTGGTCAAAGACCGCAGTTAAAGGAAGTTGAAGGAACTGAAAAAGAATGGAAATGCGAGTTGGCCTTACTTGCAATGGGCTTTACAGGTTCAGAGACAACATTGGCCGATCAATTTGGTGTGGAACTGGACCAAAGGACCAATATAAAAGCTTCTGAAGTTAATTATCAAACCAATATTCCAGGGGTGTTTGCCGCTGGTGATCAACGTAGAGGACAGTCTTTGATTGTTTGGGCCATATCAGAAGGTAGACAAGCTGCACACCACGTAGATAAGTATTTAATGGGGTCATCTGCACTTCCGTTAAAAGGTGACGGAGATTTGCCTAGGGTATAAATTTTAAGGTAAAATCTATAACAAGAAAATTTGCCTATACAAATTGTATTGTTAGAAACAGTTTAAATTATTATATTTAATAAAGCGGTTTCTTTCAAGACGGTTTCGTAAAGGCAAATTTTCTTTTATGTCTCAGATTAAATCATTTAGGACTGGTATATTTCTTCTAATCAGTGCCTTGTTTTTTAATCTATATACCCTCTACCCACAATTTGCAAATCATAATAAATTTCCACTTAAGTCCCTATCAGTAAATGAAGGACTTCAAACAAATAGTATTTTTGACATTGATCAAGACAAAAATGGATTTCTATATTTTGCATCACCTGATGGACTAAGTAAATGGGATGGAAAGGAATTTAAGTTTTACCCCAAAAATTTTGTGAGTGAAAGTGATATCGTAATTTACGACGATAAAGTTTATATAGATAAGCAAAACCAAATCTGGATAAATACAGGAGAGGGGTTTATTGAAAATTTTGATTCCATAACCAATAGGTTCAACCGCGCATTACATTTTCCCTTTCCCAAAAGTATGTATCAAGATTCTAACTACAATATGTATGTTGGCACCTCTAATTACGGTCTTTTTAAGATAGACCATCTTAAAAAAGATACGCTACAAGTATTGCACAAAAAGGATTTTCCTGAACATATTCATGCCATCATAGAATACAACTCTAAAATATGGTCTGCTACCAGCAACGGTATACTTACAACAGATAGAGAAAACAAATATCATTACATAGCGGATACTGATAATTTCGGCATAGAGTATACAAGTATAGCTTCCTCAAAAAAACATGGAGTTTGGGCCGGAACATTTCAGAAAGGCATTTACAAATATGATCATATAACAAAAAAGTTTATGCTCATATCAGAAATTAATGGCCAACCTTTACCTACGGATCTATACGTGCATACTATGTTTTTTGATAGCCAAGATAAACTGTGGATTGGCACCTATGGCAGTGGTGTGTATTTCATAGATTTTGAACTTGGTAAAATACAACAACTTGCCAACAACAAATATGACCCAACTTCTTTGTCCTATGATGCGGTAACATCAATTTTTGAAGACATCGCAACTAATATTTGGATCGGTACTGATGGTGGCGGGGCAAATATGTATGATTCGCATTTGTTCAAGTTTAAAAAGCTTTCATCGCAAGATCTTCCAAAAGACATGAACTTAAATATGATCAAAAGTCTTGAAAAAGATACCGGTTCTGGACTTTGGATATCTACCCACAATTATGGCCTGTTCCACTTTAACACTGACACTTACAGAATACGGCAATTTAATGTCCAAAATTCACCGCTTCGGTCAAATAAAATTCAATTCATAAAATTGATAAAACACAAATTATGGATTGCCACAGAAAATAATGAAATACAGGTAATGGATTCTTTGGGGAATTTTAAAACCTATAGTAAGTTTACCACACCAAGACTTGATATTAGTTACATCTATGAGATTTACGAGGATTCTACTGGTAAAATTTGGTTAACAACTGCTGAAGATGGGCTTGTTTTATTTGATGAAGAGCAAGGTATTATGGAAAAGTATATTCCAAAGCCGGAAAATAAAAATTCCCTTTCAAGCAATCTTATATTTTCAATTAAAGAGGACCAAAACAATAATTTATGGCTTGGTACCAAATACAAGGGCTTATGTAGATTAAACTTGGTTACAAAAAAAATTGATCGCTTTCCTCAGGTTGAGGGTATGATAAGAACTATTTATGTAGATAGAAAAAATATTATATGGCTAGGAACCAATGGTGACGGACTTATTAAATTCAATCCGGAAACTTTAGAATTAAAAACATATTCAACTGATGACGGACTTGCAGGCAATGTTGTTTATTGCATTCTCCCTGATAGACAAAATAACTTATGGTTAAGCTCTAATAGTGGCCTTACCAAATTTAATCAAAAAGATGAATCTACTGTAATTTATGACCAACACGATGGCTTACAATCTTTAGAATTCAATGACAGTGCAGGTTTGGTAGATACCATTAACAACACACTCTACTTTGGGGGATCAAAAGGATTAAATTGGTTTAACCCATCATTAATCAAGAAGAATCCGGTAGCACCTAAAACCGTAATAAAAAAAATTGAGGTTTTTTCTGAGGAACAACCTATTACGAAAAAACCAATTTTCAAATACAATGAAAATACCCTGACCTTTACTTTTGCCGCACTGCATTACTCATTACCGGAAGAAAATCAATATAAATATAGACTGGTTGGATTTGAAGATGACTTTACTTCTTCCAAAAAGAGCAATTCCGTTAGATATACAAATCTAGCACCGGGAACATATGAATTTCAAGTAATATCATCTAATTATGATGGTGTGTGGAATACAAATCCCGCCAAGCAAAGTTTCACGATTTTAAAACCTTGGTATACAACCAATTTAGCAATGACCGTGTATGGATTTTTACTTTTACTCGGCATATATGGCTTCTACCGGTATTTCAAATGGCGTTGGTACATAAAATTAAAGCTCTCCCAAGAGCAAAATGAAAAGGAACGATTAAAAAAATTAGATGAAGCAAAAAATAAACTTTACACCAACATATCTCACGAAATAAGAACGCCATTAACCCTTATTTCAGGGCCGGTTGAAAACCAATTATCAAAAAAAGACCTTACCGAGGAAGACAAAAGAGAACTTACCCTTATTAAAAGAAGCTCTGACCGACTATTGAATCTAGTAAACCAGATGTTAGACCTTTCAAAATTGGAATCAGGAAATTTAAGGTTAATGGTAAGCCAAGGAAATTTAAAGGTATTCTTATTAGAAATAATAAGCTTTTTTGAATTTAAGGCAAAGGAGAAAGGTATTAATTTTGAGAGTATTATAGATTGTAAGGAATCAGCCTGGTTTGACAGGGATTCACTTGAGAAAATCATATCTAATTTACTTTCCAATGCAATAAAATATTCCTCAGAGAATGGCAAGATAAAAGTTAAGGCCCACCAACATGAACATCATCTTATATTTAACGTCGTTAATGACTCTAGAAATTTAAAACAACAGGACTTGTCAAGGATTTTTGACAGATTCTATCAAGGCGATAATAATAATGATGGGGCAGGAATAGGTCTTTCATTAGTAAAGGAATTGGTTACCCGCCTACATGGGGTCATCGTAGCCCAACTTATAGATAAGAACAAGGTACAGTTTACGGTGACACTACCAACTGAATCATCCTATTTTGCTCCTGATGAACTGGCCAAAAATATGAAGAGCAAAAGTCAAATTTTTAGTAGCCAGACAGAAGATGATACTAAAATGTCGATTGAAAATAAAAAAAAGCCCTTACTCCTATTGGTGGAAGACGATTTAGATATTCGACATTATATCAAATCCATATTTAAAACTGATTATAGGATTGAAGAAGCTATAAATGGACAAGAAGGACTGAAAAAATCGTTTGACTCAAATCCAGATTTAATTATTAGTGATGTGATGATGCCCGTTATGGATGGCATAGAAATGAGCAACACTTTAAAATTTGATGCAAGAACAAGTCATATCCCCATTGTTCTTTTGACCGCTAAAAGTGGACAACACCATGAAATTGAAGGCCTAAAAACCGGAGCGGATGCTTACATTAACAAACCATTTAATCGTGAAAAATTGGTGATTACCGTTCAAAAACTCATAGAACTACGTATAAAAATACAGAAGCATTTCAGTCAGACATTGAGCATCACCCCAGAAATTGCCATAACAGCAACAGAAAATAAATTTCTGGTTCTATTAAAAAAAACATTGGATACCCATATTACTGACCCTAGTTTTTCTAGTGAATTCTTTTGTAAGCAAATGGGTATGAGCAGAACACAGCTGCACAGAAAGCTAACAGCCATTGTCGGAATGTCCACAACGGAATTTATTCGTTCTCAAAGATTAAAGTTAGCTAAGGATTTATTACTTAATACAGATGCATCTGTTTCTGAAATTGCCTATCAAGTAGGTTTTTCATCGCCTTCATATTTTAATCGTTGTTTTAAAGAGTATTTTGGAAAAACCCCTTCAGAATTTAAGAAATAACCCCTTCCATCCCATTCATTACATCACTTGAAACATATGTTCTAATCTTAGGAACATATCTGCAATCCATTGGCGTCATCCCACCCTACTTTTATCCTGTTCTAAAATAGCAACATGCATTTTAAATTGTACAAAACAGACAAATGTAGCATATATGTCCCCATTGACCATATGGAAAAAGGCACATATAAACTTAAGATTTTAGAGAACAATAAAGTGATAAAAACATTCAAAATATATAAAAAATAAAATCTATCGTATGAAATCCAACAGCAATAACATCATAGTTTGGCTAGGTATATTTTTCGCTTTGCAAGGATGCATGGAACCCCAAAAAGATAAAAAATCACAACTTGTATCAGTAAATATGGATAACACTTCAGGTATCTTCAATGTACGTACCCTTGGTATGGAATTTAACTCAAAAGATACACTGAACTCTGGTTGGAACAAGATTGTCTATACCAATGAATCTGAAGAAGTTCATTTTATTCTATTTGATCTTTATCCTAAAGGCAAAACAGCTAAAAATACCAAGGAAGAGATTTTACCTGCTTTTGAAGAAGGAATGAAATTAATCATGGCTGGAGATATGGAAAATGCAGTGGCAGCATTTGGAAAACTTCCTCCTTGGTACCAAGAGGTAAAATACATGGGCGGTACGGGTTTAATTTCTCCAAAACATACGACAATGAGCACAGTATACCTGGAACCGGGTTTATATATAATGGAGTGTTATGTTAAAATGTTTAATGGCGAATGGCATACTTCACACGGTATGTATAAAGAAATTATTGTCACGGATAAAAAAACAGGGCTACAACCACCAACCCCAACTGCAAAAATAGAAATCTCAAGCTCCGGAGGTATTGTATTAAAAGATAGAATTGATAAAGGGAATCAAATTTTTGAAGTAGATTTTAAAGACCAGACCACTTACGAGCACTTTTTGGGGCATGATGTCAACTTGGTCAAATACAATACGACAGCGTCTTTAGACGAACTGATACATTGGATGAATTGGATGAATCCTGAAGGGTTAAGAACGCCAACACCAGAAGGATTTACATTTCTAGGAGGTGTCAACAACCTTCCTGCCAAAAGTAAAGGATATTTTGAAGCAGAACTTACCCCAGGTAATTACCTTTTAATAGCAGAAGTACCCAAATCTGATGAAAAAAAGCTACTCAAAAAATTTTCAGTTAACAATTAAAACCTTCCTATATGAAACGTTTTTCAAAAATTCTATTTGTTGTCTATTTAGCAATGGCTTGTACTACAGAAGATACACCAGAAATAGACCAAAGAGAGGAAAACCAAGATAATCCTCAGACAGAAAACCCTCAGACCAAAGCACCAAATAATGTTGATGAGTTACAAGGAGACTGGTTTAGGGTTGGGGGCAATAATCCTTCAAATAATGGAATGCTAGTAAGGGTCGTTAATGACCAAGGTTTAATAGTTCTTCCACAAAATTCCGGCTTTAAAAAAGAGGATATTAAATGGAAAGAAATTTTATCTACAAGCACCAATACTTATGAATATTCAGAATTGGGCAGTGATGATAATTATTATGACGCCCAAATGGAACTAGGAATATATGATGATACTATGCGCATTTCCGTTGCATCTGCAGGAGCCGGAAACATCCAAAAATGGGTACGCAAATTTGCAGAATTTAATGATTGCATGCCTTATGAACCTATCAACAATGAGAATACAATCAATGAAGATTGGGACGCCATCAATGAAACCGATTTATATCCAGGCCTATTACCAGCCGTAACCAGCCCAGGCGGCGGATTCTATACAGTAAGCCTTAGTAACGAAAGTGGAGTTGTCCCGGGCCTCAAGATTACATCTTCTATTGATAGTAGTGGAGCAATTTCAAATAGTACGGCGGCAGCAACTAATGATGAAAATACCAGGATTTCAAGTTTTCTTGTCTATCCAGGTGTAAGTTATGATATCGCGGCCCACTACTCGTCATATGTTCCTTCCAGTACAAGTCCTACACCTTATACAATTAAATGGAATTATACGGATATTATGGATTGCTACGAACCTAATGATGAGTTATTGGAAGCCAAAGCCATCCCGAAAAATGAAATTATCGAAGCTTTTGCAATTACAGGCCATATTAACAATTACGTAGTATTTGGTGACCCTCAAAGCTACGACTACTATTCCGTTCAACTAAGGCAACAAGGTAAGTTAAAAGTTGAACTGCTTGAAGTTCCATCCAGTATTAACCTAGGCCTTAAAATATTTACATCTAATGGAGACCAGATATCATCTGAAAATGAAGAAATTTCAGGAACCTTAACCGATGATGGCACCTTATATAGTATTCAAACAAAATCAGCACTTGAAGAAGGTACGTACATAATTTTGGTAAATATTGGTGGTAGCAGGGCTACGGTCGTTAATCATGATTCTGAAATACCTGACCATTGGATTACTCCATATAAATTTAAGGTTACCGCTATGGAATAATAGCAATTAATTCATTTTATTTCCTCAAGAGCTAAAAAGGATTCGTTGAACCAAAATATATTCCATAAAAAAAGCCCCTTACATTACTGTAAGGGGCTTTCGAAAAAGGCGGCTACCTACTCTCCCACTTGGTATAGCAGTACCATCGGCGCAAACGGTCTTAACTTCCCTGTTCGGAATGGTAAGGGGTGGGCCCCGTCGCCATGGCCACCTAAGTTTTGGATCGGGGATTCCCGACCGCGGCCTTCGCCGCAATATCGTTGACATCAATGGAACAGGATCCCAAAAAGGAAAGAAGCACTTATAATATAAAAGTATGTTTCGGTATAAAAAGAAAGAGGTTAAAGATCGTCGTCCGCCCCGTTCATAGGAACGGGACGAGCGTATGCGCAAGCCTGACGGGCAATTAGTACTACTCGGCTACGGACGTTACCGCCCTTCCACCTATAGCCTATCGACGTGGTCATCTCCCACGGCCCTTTAAAGAAATCTCATCTTGTGGCGGGTTTCGCGCTTATATGCTTTCAGCGCTTATCCCATCCCGACATAGCTACCCAGCGATGCTCCTGGCGGAACAACTGGTGCACCAGCGGTCGGTCCAACTCGGTCCTCTCGTACTAGAGTCAGATCCACTCAAATTTCTAACGCCCGCAGTAGATAGAGACCGAACTGTCTCACGACGTTCTGAACCCAGCTCGCGTGCCACTTTAATGGGCGAACAGCCCAACCCTTGGGACCTTCTCCAGCCCCAGGATGTGACGAGCCGACATCGAGGTGCCAAACCCCCCCGTCGATATGAGCTCTTGGGGGAGATCAGCCTGTTATCCCCGGCGTACCTTTTATCCTTTGAGCGATGGCCCTTCCATGCGGAACCACCGGATCACTATGCTCTTGTTTCCAACCTGATCGACCTGTATGTCTCCCAGTCAAGCGCCCTTGTGCCATTGCACTCTACACACGATTGCCAACCGTATTGAGGGCACCTTTAGAAGCCTCCGTTACTCTTTTGGAGGCGACCACCCCAGTCAAACTACCCACCACGCACTGTTCCCTCGTAAGAGGGTTAGGCCCCGGACAAGCAAAGGCTGGTATTTCAACAATGACTCCACCACACCTGGCGATGCGGCTTCAAAGTCTCCCAGCTATCCTACACATTGCTTGACCAAGGTCAATACGAAGCTATAGTAAAGGTGCACGGGGTCTTTTCGTCCCACTGCGGGTAACCGGCATCTTCACCGATACTACAATTTCACCGAGCTCATGGCCGAGACAGTGTCCAGATCGTTGCACCATTCGTGCAGGTCGGAACTTACCCGACAAGGAATTTCGCTACCTTAGGACCGTTATAGTTACGGCCGCCGTTTACTGGGGCTTCAATTCAATGCTTCGCCGAAGCTGACATCTCCTCTTAACCTTCCAGCACCGGGCAGGTGTCAGGCCCTATACGTCATCTTTCGATTTTGCAGAGCCCTGTGTTTTTGATAAACAGTCGCCTGGACCTCTTCACTGCGGCCCCCCATAAGGGGGCGACCCTTCTCCCGAAGTTACGGGTCTATTTTGCCTAGTTCCTTAGCCATGAATCTCTCGAGCGCCTTAGAATACTCATCCCAACCACCTGTGTCGGTTTACGGTACGGGCTGCTTCACTCGCTTTTCTTGGAAGTCGATATGCTGGATTATCACCTTGGCCGTGGCCTCGGTGTACTATCGGGGCGTTACCGCTCCCTTCAACGTACAATTCCGTCTGTACGCACCAACTTCTCGCCTCCGTCACTTTTAGCGTGAGCAGGTACAGAAATATTAATCTGTTGTCCATCCACTATCCCCTTCGGGTTCGCGTTAGGTCCCGACTGACCCCCAGCTGATTAGCATAGCTGGGGAAACCTTGGTCTTTCGGCGTGCGGGTTTCTCGCCCGCATTATCGTTACTTATGCCTACATTTTCGTTTGTAACCGCTCCAGCATCCCTCGCAGGTACGCCTTCGACGCTGTTACAATGCTCCCCTACCCCTTGTATAAATACAAAGTCACGGCTTCGGTGATATGCTTATGCCCGATTATTATCCATGCGGAACCGCTCGACCAGTGAGCTGTTACGCACTCTTTAAATGAATGGCTGCTTCCAAGCCAACATCCTGGCTGTCAATGCAGTTCCACCGCGTTATATCAACTTAGCATATACTTTGGGACCTTAGCCGGTGATCTGGGTTCTTTCCCTCTCGGACATGGACCTTAGCACCCATGCCCTCACTGCGCAGAAACATTTTATAGCATTCGGAGTTTGTCAGGAATTGGTAGGCGGTGAAGCCCCCGCATCCAATCAGTAGCTCTACCTCTATAAAACTATCTACACGCTGCACCTAAATGCATTTCGGGGAGTACGAGCTATTTCCGAGCTTGATTGGCCTTTCACCCCTACCCACAGGTCATCCCAAGACTTTTCAACGTCAACGGGTTCGGTCCTCCACTATGTGTTACCACAGCTTCAACCTGCCCATGGGTAGATCGCACGGTTTCGCGTCTACTACTACTAACTATGGCGCCCTATTAAGACTCGCTTTCGCTACGGCTCCGGACCTGAAGTCCTTAACCTTGCTAGTAAAAGTAACTCGTAGGCTCATTATGCAAAAGGCACGCCGTCACCCATATGGGCTCCGACCGCTTGTAAGCGTATGGTTTCAGGATCTATTTCACTCCGTTATTCACGGTTCTTTTCACCTTTCCCTCACGGTACTGGTTCACTATCGGTCTCTCAGGAGTATTTAGTCTTGGCGGATGGTCCCGCCGGATTCATACAGGGTTTCACGTGCCCCGCACTACTCAGGATACCACTATCTTAATGCTCTTTGCCTATACGGGACTATCACCCTCTATGGTCGCTATTTCCAAAGCGTTCTAGTTCATTACACCTCGAATGTCGTGGTCCTACAACCCCGCACATGCCGGAACATGTACGGTTTGGACTAATCCGATTTCGCTCGCCGCTACTATCGGAATCACTTTTGTTTTCTCCTCCTCCGGGTACTTAGATGTTTCAGTTCCCCGGGTTTGCCTCCTTGCGGATACTATATCTTCAATATAGTGGGTTGCCCCATTCGGATATCTACGGATCATATCGTGTGTGCCGATCCCCGTAGCTTTTCGCAGCTTATCACGTCCTTCTTCGCCTCTGAGAGCCTAGGCATTCCCCATACGCCCTTTTCCAGCTTGTCGCCAGATCTTTAATCTATTCTATTCTTAATTCGTACTCTTTACTTAATAAAGATTCGTGTTTCTTTCTTTTTTAGTCGATAATACACCTAAATGTATTACCTCCTGTTCCAATATGTCAATGAACGTTGTCGTGAGCCACGACAGGCAATTGAATACCTATCTTTCTCATCCGCGATACTTAGAGATAAAATAAATTATCCCTGGGCATCGCCCAGTGGAGAATATCGGAGTCGAACCGATGACCTCCTGCGTGCAAGGCAGGCGCTCTAGCCAGCTGAGCTAATCCCCCGTTCCAGTTGCCGATGATCAGCAAACAGTAATCAGTTTTTATGCTGTTGTACTGCGTACCGCATACTGCGTACTGTAAACTGGTCTTAACCAACTTCTAAAATTTCCTTCAATATTTCAATATATGAACGTAACGCCCAACGGGCACCCTTTCCTTTTGTAGTCCCAGGCAGACTCGAACTGCCGACCTCTACATTATCAGTGTAGCGCTCTAACCAGCTGAGCTATGGGACTGTCCCTACTCCTTCCTTCCAGTATAAATACCTTATCGAAAAAGCAATTACTTATATATCATGATTATGGAGATCTCATATTCGAACATTCATTTAAAGAAACTGTTATTAAACCAAAAGACCGGGACCGTGGTTCCAATTCTTCGTTTCGCCAGGGACCGTCCTTAAAAGGACAATCTCTAGAAAGGAGGTGTTCCAGCCGCACCTTCCGGTACGGCTACCTTGTTACGACTTAGCCCTAGTTACCGATCTTGCCCTAGGCCGCTCCTTACGGTGACGGACTTCAGGCACTCCCGGCTTCCATGGCTTGACGGGCGGTGTGTACAAGGCCCGGGAACGTATTCACCGGATCATGGCTGATATCCGATTACTAGCGATTCCAGCTTCACGGGGTCGAGTTGCAGACCCCGATCCGAACTGTGACAGGTTTTATAGATTCGCTCCGCCTTGCGACGTGGCTGCTCTCTGTACCTGCCATTGTAGCACGTGTGTGGCCCAGGACGTAAGGGCCGTGATGATTTGACGTCATCCCCACCTTCCTCACGGTTTGCACCGGCAGTCCCGTTAGAGTCCCCATCATGACATGCTGGCAACTAACGGTAGGGGTTGCGCTCGTTATAGGACTTAACCTGACACCTCACGGCACGAGCTGACGACAACCATGCAGCACCTTGCAAATTGCCCGAAGGAAAAGTCATCTCTGACCCTGTCAATATGCATTTAAGCCCTGGTAAGGTTCCTCGCGTATCATCGAATTAAACCACATGCTCCACCGCTTGTGCGGGCCCCCGTCAATTCCTTTGAGTTTCATTCTTGCGAACGTACTCCCCAGGTGGGATACTTATCACTTTCGCTTGGCCGCCCAGGACTCAAGGCCCCGGACAGCTAGTATCCATCGTTTACGGCGTGGACTACCAGGGTATCTAATCCTGTTCGCTCCCCACGCTTTCGTCCATCAGCGTCAGTCGATAGTTAGTCACCTGCCTTCGCAATCGGTGTTCTATGTAATATCTATGCATTTCACCGCTACACTACATATTCCGGCAACTTCACTATAACTCAAGACAACCAGTATCAAAGGCAATTTTACAGTTGAGCTGCAAACTTTCACCCCTGACTTAGCTGCCCGCCTACGGACCCTTTAAACCCAATAATTCCGGATAACGCTCGGACCCTCCGTATTACCGCGGCTGCTGGCACGGAGTTAGCCGGTCCTTATTCTTACGGTACCGTCAGTAAGCTACACGTAGCTCTTTTTCTTCCCGTATAAAAGCAGTTTACTACCCATAGGGCATTCTTCCTGCACGCGGCATGGCTGGATCAGAGTCTCCTCCATTGTCCAATATTCCTCACTGCTGCCTCCCGTAGGAGTCTGGTCCGTGTCTCAGTACCAGTGTGGGGGATCCCCCTCTCAGGGCCCCTACCCATCGTAGCCTTGGTAAGCCGTTACCTTACCAACCAGCTAATGGGACGCATGGCCATCTCGTACCGCCCGAGGGCTTTAACCATGTCCCGATGCCGGATCATGGTACAATGGGGCATTAATCTTCGTTTCCAAAGGCTATTCCCCTGTACAAGGCAGGTTCCATACGCGGTGCGCACCCGTGCGCCGGTCGCCGGCGGAAAAGCAAGCTTTTCCCCGCTGCCCCTCGACTTGCATGTGTTAGGCCTGCCGCTAGCGTTCATCCTGAGCCAGGATCAAACTCTTCATCGTTGTTCTGTATATATTCGTCCCAACGAAACCAAAATCTTTCCCGGCCCCGACTCTCGATTCAATTCATTATATATACCTCGCGGTATACTATATTCGTATGTTTCTTAATTCTTGTTCCTCTCGCCCAGGTCCTCACCTGAACTCGATTCTTAAATCTCCACAATATTTCAATGAACTTCCATCCACTCCGCCATTCAATCCTTCGACTTCTTAGCTTCGTTTTCCCTTAGGTGTTTCCCTAAGCGGGTGCAAATATACAACTGTTTTTTAACCTGACAACTACTTTGAGAAAAAAAATCCATAAAATAGTCTACTTGCTAAAATTGATTATATCAAAAAAAGAAAAACGCTTAATTTAATCGCAACTTTTTAGCATATCAATTATAGCCCCCATAAGAATATTGAAAATCCTTCTTACTATTCATATAAATGATTTAGAAGATAGATTATACGAAAATCTTCATATAAAAATAAAAATCACAAATTCATTTTGACAGAAAAGTGATTCGAATAATTATATCCAAGAAATATTCAATCTCTCAAATTACTGAGACAAGGTTCAATATTGTCATTTATTAAATAACGAAACATAAAAACAACTTGAAATATAAGTTTTGTTCCTAAAACCGTTTTAACACAGAATAATAGCGCTTAATTCATTTTATTTCCTCAGGGACCTAAAAAGGAATCGTTGAACCAAAATATATTCCATAAAAAAAGCCCCTTACATTACTGTAAGGGGCTTTCGAAAAAGGCGGCTACCTACTCTCCCACTTGGTATAGCAGTACCATCGGCGCAAACGGTCTTAACTTCCCTGTTCGGAATGGTAAGGGGTGGGCCCCGTCGCCATGGCCACCTAAGTTTTGGATCGGGGATTCCCGACCGCGGCCTTCGCCGCAATATCGTTGACATCAATGGAACAGGATCCCAAAAAGGAAAGAAGCACTTATAATATAAAAGTATGTTTCGGTATAAAAAGAAAGAGGTTAAAGATCGTCGTCCGCCCCGTTCATAGGAACGGGACGAGCGTATGCGCAAGCCTGACGGGCAATTAGTACTACTCGGCTACGGACGTTACCGCCCTTCCACCTATAGCCTATCGACGTGGTCATCTCCCACGGCCCTTTAAAGAAATCTCATCTTGTGGCGGGTTTCGCGCTTATATGCTTTCAGCGCTTATCCCATCCCGACATAGCTACCCAGCGATGCTCCTGGCGGAACAACTGGTGCACCAGCGGTCGGTCCAACTCGGTCCTCTCGTACTAGAGTCAGATCCACTCAAATTTCTAACGCCCGCAGTAGATAGAGACCGAACTGTCTCACGACGTTCTGAACCCAGCTCGCGTGCCACTTTAATGGGCGAACAGCCCAACCCTTGGGACCTTCTCCAGCCCCAGGATGTGACGAGCCGACATCGAGGTGCCAAACCCCCCCGTCGATATGAGCTCTTGGGGGAGATCAGCCTGTTATCCCCGGCGTACCTTTTATCCTTTGAGCGATGGCCCTTCCATGCGGAACCACCGGATCACTATGCTCTTGTTTCCAACCTGATCGACCTGTATGTCTCCCAGTCAAGCGCCCTTGTGCCATTGCACTCTACACACGATTGCCAACCGTATTGAGGGCACCTTTAGAAGCCTCCGTTACTCTTTTGGAGGCGACCACCCCAGTCAAACTACCCACCACGCACTGTTCCCTCGTAAGAGGGTTAGGCCCCGGACAAGCAAAGGCTGGTATTTCAACAATGACTCCACCACACCTGGCGATGCGGCTTCAAAGTCTCCCAGCTATCCTACACATTGCTTGACCAAGGTCAATACGAAGCTATAGTAAAGGTGCACGGGGTCTTTTCGTCCCACTGCGGGTAACCGGCATCTTCACCGATACTACAATTTCACCGAGCTCATGGCCGAGACAGTGTCCAGATCGTTGCACCATTCGTGCAGGTCGGAACTTACCCGACAAGGAATTTCGCTACCTTAGGACCGTTATAGTTACGGCCGCCGTTTACTGGGGCTTCAATTCAATGCTTCGCCGAAGCTGACATCTCCTCTTAACCTTCCAGCACCGGGCAGGTGTCAGGCCCTATACGTCATCTTTCGATTTTGCAGAGCCCTGTGTTTTTGATAAACAGTCGCCTGGACCTCTTCACTGCGGCCCCCCATAAGGGGGCGACCCTTCTCCCGAAGTTACGGGTCTATTTTGCCTAGTTCCTTAGCCATGAATCTCTCGAGCGCCTTAGAATACTCATCCCAACCACCTGTGTCGGTTTACGGTACGGGCTGCTTCACTCGCTTTTCTTGGAAGTCGATATGCTGGATTATCACCTTGGCCGTGGCCTCGGTGTACTATCGGGGCGTTACCGCTCCCTTCAACGTACAATTCCGTCTGTACGCACCAACTTCTCGCCTCCGTCACTTTTAGCGTGAGCAGGTACAGAAATATTAATCTGTTGTCCATCCACTATCCCCTTCGGGTTCGCGTTAGGTCCCGACTGACCCCCAGCTGATTAGCATAGCTGGGGAAACCTTGGTCTTTCGGCGTGCGGGTTTCTCGCCCGCATTATCGTTACTTATGCCTACATTTTCGTTTGTAACCGCTCCAGCATCCCTCGCAGGTACGCCTTCGACGCTGTTACAATGCTCCCCTACCCCTTGTATAAATACAAAGTCACGGCTTCGGTGATATGCTTATGCCCGATTATTATCCATGCGGAACCGCTCGACCAGTGAGCTGTTACGCACTCTTTAAATGAATGGCTGCTTCCAAGCCAACATCCTGGCTGTCAATGCAGTTCCACCGCGTTATATCAACTTAGCATATACTTTGGGACCTTAGCCGGTGATCTGGGTTCTTTCCCTCTCGGACATGGACCTTAGCACCCATGCCCTCACTGCGCAGAAACATTTTATAGCATTCGGAGTTTGTCAGGAATTGGTAGGCGGTGAAGCCCCCGCATCCAATCAGTAGCTCTACCTCTATAAAACTATCTACACGCTGCACCTAAATGCATTTCGGGGAGTACGAGCTATTTCCGAGCTTGATTGGCCTTTCACCCCTACCCACAGGTCATCCCAAGACTTTTCAACGTCAACGGGTTCGGTCCTCCACTATGTGTTACCACAGCTTCAACCTGCCCATGGGTAGATCGCACGGTTTCGCGTCTACTACTACTAACTATGGCGCCCTATTAAGACTCGCTTTCGCTACGGCTCCGGACCTGAAGTCCTTAACCTTGCTAGTAAAAGTAACTCGTAGGCTCATTATGCAAAAGGCACGCCGTCACCCATATGGGCTCCGACCGCTTGTAAGCGTATGGTTTCAGGATCTATTTCACTCCGTTATTCACGGTTCTTTTCACCTTTCCCTCACGGTACTGGTTCACTATCGGTCTCTCAGGAGTATTTAGTCTTGGCGGATGGTCCCGCCGGATTCATACAGGGTTTCACGTGCCCCGCACTACTCAGGATACCACTATCTTAATGCTCTTTGCCTATACGGGACTATCACCCTCTATGGTCGCTATTTCCAAAGCGTTCTAGTTCATTACACCTCGAATGTCGTGGTCCTACAACCCCGCACATGCCGGAACATGTACGGTTTGGACTAATCCGATTTCGCTCGCCGCTACTATCGGAATCACTTTTGTTTTCTCCTCCTCCGGGTACTTAGATGTTTCAGTTCCCCGGGTTTGCCTCCTTGCGGATACTATATCTTCAATATAGTGGGTTGCCCCATTCGGATATCTACGGATCATATCGTGTGTGCCGATCCCCGTAGCTTTTCGCAGCTTATCACGTCCTTCTTCGCCTCTGAGAGCCTAGGCATTCCCCATACGCCCTTTTCCAGCTTGTCGCCAGATCTTTAATCTATTCTATTCTTAATTCGTACTCTTTACTTAATAAAGATTCGTGTTTCTTTCTTTTTTAGTCGATAATACACCTAAATGTATTACCTCCTGTTCCAATATGTCAATGAACGTTGTCGTGAGCCACGACAGGCAATTGAATACCTATCTTTCTCATCCGCGATACTTAGAGATAAAATAAATTATCCCTGGGCATCGCCCAGTGGAGAATATCGGAGTCGAACCGATGACCTCCTGCGTGCAAGGCAGGCGCTCTAGCCAGCTGAGCTAATCCCCCGTTCCAGTTGCCGATGATCAGCAAACAGTAATCAGTTTTTATGCTGTTGTACTGCGTACCGCATACTGCGTACTGTAAACTGGTCTTAACCAACTTCTAAAATTTCCTTCAATATTTCAATATATGAACGTAACGCCCAACGGGCACCCTTTCCTTTTGTAGTCCCAGGCAGACTCGAACTGCCGACCTCTACATTATCAGTGTAGCGCTCTAACCAGCTGAGCTATGGGACTGTCCCTACTCCTTCCTTCCAGTATAAATACCTTATCGAAAAAGCAATTACTTATATATCATGATTATGGAGATCTCATATTCGAACATTCATTTAAAGAAACTGTTATTAAACCAAAAGACCGGGACCGTGGTTCCAATTCTTCGTTTCGCCAGGGACCGTCCTTAAAAGGACAATCTCTAGAAAGGAGGTGTTCCAGCCGCACCTTCCGGTACGGCTACCTTGTTACGACTTAGCCCTAGTTACCGATCTTGCCCTAGGCCGCTCCTTACGGTGACGGACTTCAGGCACTCCCGGCTTCCATGGCTTGACGGGCGGTGTGTACAAGGCCCGGGAACGTATTCACCGGATCATGGCTGATATCCGATTACTAGCGATTCCAGCTTCACGGGGTCGAGTTGCAGACCCCGATCCGAACTGTGACAGGTTTTATAGATTCGCTCCGCCTTGCGACGTGGCTGCTCTCTGTACCTGCCATTGTAGCACGTGTGTGGCCCAGGACGTAAGGGCCGTGATGATTTGACGTCATCCCCACCTTCCTCACGGTTTGCACCGGCAGTCCCGTTAGAGTCCCCATCATGACATGCTGGCAACTAACGGTAGGGGTTGCGCTCGTTATAGGACTTAACCTGACACCTCACGGCACGAGCTGACGACAACCATGCAGCACCTTGCAAATTGCCCGAAGGAAAAGTCATCTCTGACCCTGTCAATATGCATTTAAGCCCTGGTAAGGTTCCTCGCGTATCATCGAATTAAACCACATGCTCCACCGCTTGTGCGGGCCCCCGTCAATTCCTTTGAGTTTCATTCTTGCGAACGTACTCCCCAGGTGGGATACTTATCACTTTCGCTTGGCCGCCCAGGACTCAAGGCCCCGGACAGCTAGTATCCATCGTTTACGGCGTGGACTACCAGGGTATCTAATCCTGTTCGCTCCCCACGCTTTCGTCCATCAGCGTCAGTCGATAGTTAGTCACCTGCCTTCGCAATCGGTGTTCTATGTAATATCTATGCATTTCACCGCTACACTACATATTCCGGCAACTTCACTATAACTCAAGACAACCAGTATCAAAGGCAATTTTACAGTTGAGCTGCAAACTTTCACCCCTGACTTAGCTGCCCGCCTACGGACCCTTTAAACCCAATAATTCCGGATAACGCTCGGACCCTCCGTATTACCGCGGCTGCTGGCACGGAGTTAGCCGGTCCTTATTCTTACGGTACCGTCAGTAAGCTACACGTAGCTCTTTTTCTTCCCGTATAAAAGCAGTTTACTACCCATAGGGCATTCTTCCTGCACGCGGCATGGCTGGATCAGAGTCTCCTCCATTGTCCAATATTCCTCACTGCTGCCTCCCGTAGGAGTCTGGTCCGTGTCTCAGTACCAGTGTGGGGGATCCCCCTCTCAGGGCCCCTACCCATCGTAGCCTTGGTAAGCCGTTACCTTACCAACCAGCTAATGGGACGCATGGCCATCTCGTACCGCCCGAGGGCTTTAACCATGTCCCGATGCCGGATCATGGTACAATGGGGCATTAATCTTCGTTTCCAAAGGCTATTCCCCTGTACAAGGCAGGTTCCATACGCGGTGCGCACCCGTGCGCCGGTCGCCGGCGGAAAAGCAAGCTTTTCCCCGCTGCCCCTCGACTTGCATGTGTTAGGCCTGCCGCTAGCGTTCATCCTGAGCCAGGATCAAACTCTTCATCGTTGTTCTGTATATATTCGTCCCAACGAAACCAAAATCTTTCCCGGCCCCGACTCTCGATTCAATTCATTATATATACCTCGCGGTATACTATATTCGTATGTTTCTTAATTCTTGTTCCTCTCGCCCAGGTCCTCACCTGAACTCGATTCTTAAATCTCCACAATATTTCAATGAACTTCCATCCACTCCGCCATTCAATCCTTCGACTTCTTAGCTTCGTTTTCCCTTAGGTGTTTCCCTAAGCGGGTGCAAATATACAACTGTTTTTTAACCTGACAACTACTTTGAGAAAAAAATAAAATTTTATTTCCCGGCCCGTTAAATCAACATTTTTATGAACTTGCCCCGGCCACTTGTCAAGACCGTAATCTTAATCGTTAGCGGGCTGCAAATGTACACCCTATTTCCAAACCTGCAAGGCTTTTTTTAAAAAAAATGACGATTTTTTTAAGCCCATATCTACCCCGCTGATTTACTGAACTTTACCATCACAAAAAATATAACGGAAACCGGAAAAACACATAACATGTTGACAGCCCGAAGATTACACCTTACCGGTCCGCTTAACGGCGAGCTAACTTACATAAACACAACAGGTTGGAAAAAGGTCCATTGCCCACTAGGAAAAGAAATTCCAGACAAGGCCAAAGCGGATTACAAAATCACGATAAGGATAATTGGGTGCCGCGTAGTAATTATAACCCGAAAATGAGGAATTAAAATGTTCTGCCTTTAAATAAATACGGGTTTGTTGAATACGTGCGTTAATGAAAAAATCTAATAATGGGTAGCCCCCCAACTCTTCTTTATTTTGGGTATAGAATTCTCCCAAAACAGGATTATATGCATTCATATTATAAGCAGTGAAATATTTAAAGGTTATACCCGTCTGTAAATACATTGCTTTTTTAAATACATCCGAAGAAAAATACAATGTGTTTCTAGTAACTATCTGAGGCAGGTTCATTACTTGCTCTTCTTGTGTAACATTTTGATACATCACCGTATTATTAAGCGCGAACATACCCACCTTAAACTCTTTTCCATATTTTACTTTTAAATAGGATATTCCGTTACCCTCTTGAACCGGTTTCAAAAACGCCTGGTCCATGCCATTTTCAATCTCAGTATCCGAAATAGGTGCAAAATAAGTGTAGTTATCCAAATTACTATACTTCATCATAAGGTTACCCCAAGTAGAGGAAGTTAATTCCGTTTTAAGACTACTAACCCTTTCCTTATTGAATGTATTAGAATTATCCCAGTTATAATTTAAATATTCACTTTGATATAACAGAAAATTAAAATTTGGCATTCTGGACGAAGTATGTAATGAGAATTTAATTTTGTTTTTATCATTAAACTGATATGATGCGGAAACATTTAGAAGGTTTCCGGTCAACTTACCTGATAAATTATACTTTAAATCTGCATCTAAATCAAAGCCGCCAATACGTTTCTCATATTTACCCCCTAATGCTAATTCCGCACCATTTAACCTATTAGGGATAACCTCCCCTTCCTCTGTGGTAAATTGGCTATTGAAATAATAGTCATAGTTATACATCTGCAAACTCCCAGTTAGTTTACCCAAAGTTCTATTATAAAATTGTGCATTTACTTCATTGTAAAAAGTTTTTAGAGCCGCCTTATCGTTTATACTAGAAAGTATTGCATCGCCAAATATAGTATCATTGACAGTTTGCAAGAATTGATAGTACTTTGTTTCATAATTAAACACATGCCCGATGGACAATGAAGTTTTTTCTGAACGGGTAGAATCCAGTTGTTTTCTAATTAATTTATAAGTATGGTCCAAATAATATCTTTTGCCTAATATTTTATTATCAACATCATCAAAACGAACATCTACCCTTGGCCTATTTAAGAAGTCCTCATCACCAGACTCAAATTGCAGCTCTTTTTCCAACAGTCCGCCATTTTCTTGGGATATAATATTTTGCGCGGCAATATGCGCCCTTAAAGCATATCTATTATTCCTTGACAGATAATTGGTGGTCGTTGTAAAATTACCCGATTGTATTTGATTGGAATTGTACTTGCCCAAAGAGCGATGGCCGGTATAACCAATTGAAAAGTTAAGTCTAGGCGAAGTATTAAAAGTTAAGTTTGCGTCTAAAAATTGTCCCTGCTCCAAGGTTGTTTTGAAAAATAGCTCTGTCATTGGAGTGGGAACATTGTAATACACTATCTGCTCTTTTTCTAAATATTTTTGGTCTTTACCTATAGCGCCCAAATAAGGGTAAATATTAACCCTTTCTAAATCTAATCCCAAAGAATTATATGCCTCTCCAATATTGGAAAACGGCATAAGCTCAAAATCATCTTTCCTTAAATAATTATACTTGTATTCTTTATTGATGGTGAGCGTGGTATCCAGATAAGTAGTATCCCTAGCGAAACTAATTATTTTGTAGTCCTTGATCGTAATGCCAATTGTATCCGGTTTCTGTTTACCCATTGGACCGCTCGCCTTTTTTTTACTTAATGGCGCAAGCGAATCTATACTGGCCCCTTTTCTTAACTCTCCCTTTTGACCAAAAACAATACAAGATGTAAGAATTGAAAAAACTAATAATATATATTTCATGAAGCTATGTTACCCTTGCAAAGTTAATTTTTTTGTTGCTAAGTAAATGTGAAAGTTTTGTATACAAAAAAGCCCCTTAAAGAAGGGGCTTTAATTAACAATTACAAATATTGTCTATTCAAAAGGTACGACTTGATCAGAACTTTTATTCTCAACCAATATATCGTTTAAATTAATTGTAGTAGTTGCAACACCTGTTTCAGGATTATAAGTAAATGCATCCAAATCAGGAACTACAGCAGAAATAAATGAAGGAATAACAGGAGTTGTACCCAAATCACCTTCATTAATATTTTCGTTAATCAATATTTCGTTTTCATCTATGACCAATTTAACGCCCATATCAACCATACGTATACCTTCTGCAATAAAAACTTCTTGCCTAGTCCTGTATAGTAAGGACAAACCAGCATCATCATCTTGCATTGCAGATATATCAGCTGATGTCAATGAAGTTCCAGATACAGATGGTATATCAACGTCACCGGATTGACGATCAAGAACAAGACCTTCTCTTCCATTAACTACCACCGCAGCATTATCTGGCCTAGAACCCTCATCTACTTGAGAACGCTGCTCAATAGAATCATCTATTGACCTTACTTCCCTTGTTGCTATTAAATCCAATAATGCATTTAAATTACCCCTAGCACTAGCTATATCATCATCAGAAAGATTAGCTTCCGCCAAAATTAGATAAGCTTCTTCAGCTTTTAAGAAGTGTACCGGAGCATCTTCTTCTGGGCTAAGAAATGAATACTTTGGATCTAAAAAATCCAATGTTGGCAATGGTTGCAAATCATCAAAAGTAGCTCTTGCATAAAGTGCATCCTCAAAGAAACTACGTGGCTCATTTGATTGATCAAAATTTACACTTCTAAGAAAAGAATCATTTAATGACAAAGCCATTGTTGCGGCCTCAACCGCTTCACTCTTATTTCCTAAATAATAGTTAGCTCTTGCCTTAGCCAAATAATATTCTGGTTTAGCATTTAAGGACAAAGCAATATCAAAAGCGTTAATAGCATTTTGATAATGTTCAGCCGAAGTCAATGGAACACCAACTGGCTCTTGTGGTAATGCTGAAAAATACATTGCCGAAAATAAATAAGATATACCTTCAAAGTAATTGAATTCAGCTTCAGTCTCTGCATTATAATTTGGATCGCCAGGACCCACTTGGTCAATACCAAAAACAGCCAACTCCCTAAGGCGTTGAATTTGTCTTTGCGTATCCCTCATATCGGGATCTGTAATCTGAATAGCCAAACCATCCATGAACTGATTAAAGAATGTTTGGGTATTGACATAATTATCCGAACCTAATTCCGATAATATTAAAGTCTCATTGAACACGTTGGCCAATTGTCTTTCAAGACCCGACAACCATATTGAGGCTGAATTTGGCTGACCGACAACTGATGTTTCCGAAAGGTTTGGATTTTCTACCTCCTTATAATCAATTACATCGCCAAAGTCACCTGTACATCCTAGTGTTAGGATTCCTATAGAAAATAATATTAGTTTTTTCATTTTTACAATTTTTTATTAAAATTCAAACCTTAATGAGGCTACGTAAGTTCTAGGAGCAGATTCCGTACCATATGCAAATCCACCACTGGCAAAACCATTTTGCGCAGAAATACCAGAACCGGTAGTCTCTGGGTCAAAAGTTCCTGCCGTCCAATTGAATGGATTGGTAACCGTTACCCCAAGTCTAATATTACTGAACAAAGGTTTAGCTATATCTCCAAAATTATAAGAGGCACCTATGTTTCTAACTTTTAAGAAATCATTATCGTACACAAAGAAATTAACGTAGTTAAAAGGAGAGGTTGTTCCTATCAACTCCTCTGGAATTCCTGTATCATCAGTTCCTCTTAAATGTCTTAGCAAGAAGCTCAAGTCAGTGATTTTACCACCAAATTGATAGTCTGCAGTAGCAAAGAAATTAAAATCACCATAAGTATAATTTAATCCCATAGAACCAAAGTTTGGAGCAAAAGTATCACCTAAAGCAGTATTAGCTTCAAATGCATAGGAACCATCGTCTTGCAAAATAGCTGCAGTTCCTCTTAAATAACCTAGACTTTGACCTTCCTCAACTACAGATCCCAAAACTGTAAATCCACCAACTACAAATGGTGGAGCACCTCCAGAATCAGTAACAAGGTTCTCATTTGTGTTATAAGATAAATTTAAACTTAAGTTATGCTTTTCAGTTTGAATAGGTGTAGCTGTTAAAGCAAGCTCATAACCCTTATTCTCAACCTCTCCAATATTTTGGATTTGATTTAACTGACCAGATGATGGTGCTGATTGTGGCGTAAACAAAGCATCTTCCGTTACACCTATATATCTTGTACCACTAAGAAACAATCTATCACTGAAAAAGCCTAACTCTACACCAAATTCTGTAGTCTTAACTCTTTCTGAAACCAATTCATCATTACCTGGGTTTGAGAAGGTAAACGATGGTCCTCCCAAGAACGGGTTTTGAGCAAAGGTTTTATCTTGATCAAATGGTTGGGCAAAATTAGTAGCCTCACCGTAATTTGCCCTTAATTTTATAGTTGATATAGTATTACTGATATCAGCATCTCTATAAAAATCATGGTCACTAAAATTATACGTTAATCCAATCTTAGGTAATAATAAAGGATCAGTATTGGCACCCGATATAGTATTCTTATCCAATCTACCTCCAAATTCTAAAAACGCAACATTATAGATACCTACGTTTTCTAAGAAATAAAGACCATAGTTTGCATTTTCTAAAACAAAATCTGAAAATGTTTGCTCAGAAAAATTGTTTAGGGACCTTGTACCGTCTACACCACCAGAACCTTCTAATCTGTTCTGTCTATCTGAAGACCTGAAAAATTGAGCACCCAATATACTTACAAATGAAAAATTATCCGTGTAAGCTTTATGAGTTAAGTTCAAATCTGTTGTAACCGTAAATGCAGACCTTAAAACTCTGGTCAAAGCACCTTGATCTGTTGTTCCAGGTGCAATACTTCCCAATTCAACCAATAATTGATTGCTCTGTAGCTCTTCTTGAACCGTGTTTCTGTTATCAATACCCAACGTGGCATTTACTTGAAAATTATCATCGATATCGTATATAAACTTATTTGAAGCCGTAAAACGATTTGTTGTACTAGATATATCAACCAATTGACCAATACGAGCATATCTTGCTACTTCATCTTGCCATTCTGCCTCTGTAAAACCTTCTGTATCACCTCTAGAGGAACCCTCAATATTTGAGAATCTAGAGAAACTGGTATTTGCATTATAATCAAGATTAGATTCAAAATTCACAAATGACAAAGACCCCTGATATCTCAACTTATCAGTAACCCTAGCTGTCATACCAAATGTAAACGTTCTTCTAATTTGCTCATTTATATCATTGTAGCTATCATCCTTATATAAGCTACCTCCAAAATTATATGAGAACTTATCTGAACCACCATTTAACCCAACTCTATATTGTTGCGACCAACCTGGTTGAAAAATAGCTTCTGCAGTTCTATCATATCTCAAATAATCTTTAGTAGCCTTAATGACACCAACATTACTTTCAAAAAAGGCCGAACTCTTACCATCTTTACCTTTCTTAGTAATGATTTGGATAATACCATTTGCAGCATCGGCTCCATACAATGTTGTTGCAGCACCACCTTTAATGTACTCAATTCTTTCAATTGATTCCATTGGAATATCAGCTAATGCCGAAACATTGGCACCACCAGTTGCAATTCCTAATTGAGGGTTTGAATTTAGATTATCTACTCTAATACCATCAATTATTACCACAGGCGTAGCAGAAGAAGCTGCAGATATAGGACCACGAGTACGAATAATTGCTGCGGTTCCTGGCTGTCCAGAACTTAATCGAACTTGAGCACTAGGAGCTGTAGATTGCAACAACTGATCTATTTGATTAGCAGGTAATTTATCAATATCTTCAGCATCTAAAACATCAACAGTGGTTGATAGTTTTCTTTTAGCTATACCAGATCCCTGACCTGTTACGATTACCTCTTCCAAGGCTTCCGCGCTCTCTTCCAATTGTACATCCATGGTATTGGACGCCCCTACACTTAGGGTAACTGTTTTTTGCCCTAGGTAAGAAAATCTTAATTGATCGCCTTGCCCAGCATTAATGGTATAATTACCATCAAAATCTGTTTGAGTACCGTTTGTTGTGCCAACCACTACTACGGACACACCCGGTAGAGGCATTCCGCCCTGATCGGTTACAACACCGGTCACTGTTTTTTCCTGTGCATAGGAAAATGTCATGAAGAACACCAATAGCGGTGTCAACATCCACGTCAACTTCTGTTTCATAAAATTTGTTTTTGAATTAGCTTGCGGTAAAATTCCTAAAAATCGCACTCTCATGCAAAAACTATCTTAACTCAAAAAAACCAAATGTTAAAAATTATTCCACTTATTACTTAATTATTGTTAATTTTTGAATTTTTAGTAAAAAATAATCATTTATTTAACTTTTTAGTTGAATTTAAAATTCCAAATTTTAAGTTAAAAAAAACATAATGCTTCTTAAATTTCATAAAAACATTAACGAAACAGGTACTGATGAGGCTGGAAGAGGTTGTTTAGCCGGTCCGGTAACCGCGGCCGCAATAATTTTGCCCGAGGAATTTCAAAATTCAATTCTAACCGATTCCAAGTTACTATCCCATCATAAAAGAATTACTTTGGAACCTTTGTTAAAATCAGAATGCATCTCTTATGGCATTGTACATATTCAACCTAAAACGATAGATGAAATCAATATCTTAAATGCATCCATATTAGCCATGCACAAGGCTATAGAGCAACTTAAAACAGAACCATCACATATTATTGTAGACGGCAATAGGTTTAAGCCCTATAAAAACATATCCTATTCTTGCATAATTAAGGGCGACTCAAAATACACCACAATTGCCGCTGCATCAGTTTTAGCCAAAACAGCAAGAGATGCCTATATGCTAAAACTACACGAAGAATATCCTATGTACAATTGGATAAAAAACAAAGGTTACCCCACCAAAGAACATAGAGCGGCCATCAAGAAATATGGACCTACAAAATATCACAGAATGAGTTTCAAGCTTTTGGCGGACGACCCCTCTAAATAATACAAATACCATAACTTTACACAAATCATTTTTTACATGAGGCTTTTCCTAACCTACGCGCTACTTCTATTCTTCTGTTTTGCTTGTACGCAACGTAAAACAGCAGAGAAAGTTATCTTAGATGCCATACCTGACAATACTGTATTTGCTATACAAATAAATGAATTTGAATCTCTAAAGACGGCTATTAATTCTAATGAG
The DNA here is from genome assembly GCF_045057105.1 of Maribacter sp. LLG6340-A2. Taxonomy (GTDB): domain Bacteria; phylum Bacteroidota; class Bacteroidia; order Flavobacteriales; family Flavobacteriaceae; genus Maribacter. The sequence continues at coordinate 1,004,290 of NZ_CP159332.1, forward strand.
CCCTATAATAAATTGCAGCAATTAAAACCCCTAAACAAAATTGCAAGTAAAATAGAGGCGTTACATTTTTTAAATAACCAAACCACTGGCCTTTTGACCTTAACGGCCAAGGATAGTACAGATTTTGATTTCACTTATATTACCTTGGACAGTGTTTCATTAATAGATAAGAAAATTACCGACAAAAGTATTGAAAGTATCCCCTATAATTCCAATACCATTATTTCCTATCAATTGAACGATGTCACATTTTACAGCACACCTTTTTACGATTATACCATTTTAAGTTCATCACAAACGGTTTTGAAATCTATTTTAAGTAGAAATGAGAACATGAATACCCATTCTGCAATAAATGAATTCCTGAATACCGCCAACAAAGAAAAGCTAGCCAATATTTGGATAGATTTGGAACATGGCAAATCTCTTTTAAAACAACTTTTCCCCACAGACCTACATGACTTGGATTTTGCAAGCTGGCTATCTGTGGACATCACATTAAACGACCAAGAATTACAAATGAACGGTGTAGCCTTACCTTCATCTAAGACCAAAGTCGATGTCAACTTATTTAACGACACCAAACCGATTTCCAATACCCTATGGAATCTTATCCCCAATAACGCAACAACCGTAACCTCATTCGGATTTCAAGAATACGCAAAGTTTATTCAGAACAAGAATACAGCAGGATTTCCCGTAACCGAACAAGACTCTTTATTATATACCGTAGAGGAAATTGGCCTAGCATCATATAATGATGAGGAGATTCTTTTTTTAAAAACTTTTGGCACAGCGTCATTAGTAGAATACATCAATACAGAAAAAACCTCTACCAATGAATTTAGTGGGCATGAAATTTTGCAATTAACATCTAATCTTGGGCTATTCTCAGCATTACATCCTTTGACAGGAAATCTTTCATTCAACTATGCCAGTATTATTGACAATACCATTGTATTTACAAAAACGAAAGACGCTATAGAAACGGTTATTTCAAAAATCAATACAGAAAATACTTTTGATAAAACTACCTTGTTTAAAAATGTGGAGGACAAACTTACTTCAACATCAAGCAAAATAAGAATCTCGACATTAGAAGCAGAAGGAGCACATCTACAGAAAACGGTTTCTAGTATATTGGGAAGCAATTTTTTAAAAAGTGATTTAAAGGATTATGTTTTTGCCTCACAACTTATTGCCGATACCGGATTTTTTCATGTCAATTTCTTAATCAAAAAGATTACCGAGGAAAATGAACTACAAGCCATAAACCCCGTGTTTGAAACCAAGCTTGAAACCGACCTTGCCACCCTTCCACAATTTGTTACCAACCACAACAACGGCAAAAAAGAAATTGTTGTTCAAGATCAAGAAAATATCCTCTACTTGATTTCTGCAAGTGGTAAAATTCTATGGGAAAAACAGCTTAACAGTACCATTCAAGGAAAAATACACCAAGTTGATCTTTTTAAGAACGGAAAATTACAAATGGCATTTACCACAAACAATGAATTTTTAATATTGGACAGAAATGGTAATGAAGTAAAACCATTTACATTTACCTTTAGCGGAGGAAATGTAAATCCACTAGCGGTGTACGACTATGAAGGCCGTAAAGATTATCGTTTTGTAGTGACTCAAAACAACAAGGTCTACATGTATAACAAAAAAGGAGAAATCGTAAAAGGATTTAAATATACTACTGCCGAAGCAAATATTGAAGATACGCCACAGTACTTTAGAGTTGGAAGAAAAGACTACCTTGTTTTTAAACTTGACAACGGTAAACTTAAAATTTTGAACAGGGTAGGTAAGACAAGGGTCAGCGTGAATGATAAGTTTTCTTTCTCTGACAACGCCATAAGACTCTATCAAAACAAGTTTACATTTACTACCGTTGACGGAATTTTATATCAAATAGATACAAAAGGCAAAGTATCGTCTAGCAACTTAAGCTTGGCCAAGGACCACGGAATGGACGCCACCTCCAAAACTTTGGCAATTATGAACGATAATATATTAAGGATACGTGATAAAAAAGTTGAACTTGAACTAGGTGTGTATTCCCAACCGGTTATTTTCTATTTAAACGATAAAATTTATGTATCCGTTACCGATATTCAGAATCAAAAAATATACGTATTCGATAGCCAGGCCAAGCCTATTTCCGGATTTCCGGTTTTTGGAAGTTCAATAATAGACATGGCGGACAATGGTAATAAAAAGGTTGCTTTTGTTTTCAAAGACCAAGAAAACAGTTTTAAAGTATACAAAATGCGTTGATACAGGGAATCTTAAGTTTGACAAAGATTTATATACCGTTCATACAAATTGAAAATTTACACGCTTTGTATTTCATATTTTTAAATAAGTAGGACATCAAACTTAATAAGCACAATATGAAAACAAAATCAATATTTTTAATTTTTCTGTTATTTGGCTCCACCGCCATTTTCGCCCAAGACAATTGTAGCACTTTTTACCCAATGAACGAAGGTGTTTCAATGGAATACACCAATTATAACAAAAAAGGAAAGGTTCAAGGTGTTAGCACGTACAAGGTTGTAGAGGCAACTAATTCTGCCGGAACGACCAATGCAACAATGGCTATAGACATGAAGGACCAGAAAGGAAAAGATATTTATAGCACTACTTATAATTTATCATGTTCCGGAAATATGGTGACATTGGATTACGAATCTCTATTACCGTCTGAAATGATGCAGCAATATGGGGATATGGATATTGAAATAACAGGTAATGATATTGAAATACCTAATGAACTTAGCGTTGGCCAAAAACTTAATGACGCCAATGTTGCAATGAAAGTTAGCATGAGCGGTATAAATATGAATATGACCGTAGATATGACCAACAGAAATGTAGAGAAAAAAGAAAGTGTTACTACGCCAGCTGGAACTTACGATTGCTTTGTACTCTTTAGTGAAAACCGATCTAAAATGATGATGGCAAACCAAGTGTACCCATCTAGAGTGTGGCTTGCCGAAGGCATTGGCATGGTAAAACAAGAAACATATAAGAAGAACGGTGATCTAATGAGCAGTACATTGCTTACCGCACACAGCAAATAGACTAATCTCAAAACATAAAAAAACCGAGGCTTACACCTCGGTTTTTTCATTTATTTCAGCTTCGAAAAGTATTTGAAAATGTTTTAGGAGTTTCTGTTTTACCTCATTCATAGAAACTTCTTTCTTACCCAGCTCTACATTTAATGATGTGACCGCTTTGCCTTTAATACCACAAGGGATCATCATATCAAAATAACCTAAATTGGCATTTACGTTCAATGCAAAACCATGCATGGTCACCCAGCGTGAAGCTCGTACGCCCATAGCACAAATTTTACGTGCAAACGGAGTACCGACATCTAACCAAACACCTGTTTCACCTGGTGAACGTTCAGATTTTATACCGTACTCAGCTAAAGTTAAAATGACCATTTCCTCCAGAAAACGAAGGTATTTATGAATATCGGTAAAGAAATTATCTAAGTCAAGAATAGGATAACCCACTATTTGACCAGGACCATGATAGGTGATATCCCCTCCTCTGTTTATCTTATAAAAAGTGGCGCCTTTTTCTGCCAAAACTTTTTCATCTACCAAAAGATTGGAAATATCTCCGCTCTTACCCAAAGTATATACATGTGGATGTTCTACAAAAAGAAAATGATTTGGAGTATCTAAATTCAACTCCTCTCTCCTATTCCGTATTTTAAGGTCTAGCGTTTCTTGAAACAACTGTTCTTGATAGTCCCAAGTTGCCTTATAATCTTTAAGACCTAAATCTTGTACTTGCACCTTCTTGTTCATCTTGCAAAGATATGAAAAGCTATAGGCTATTTTTCCAATTCTACCTCAATGACCATAGATTCTGGGTCTTTCATCATTTCCAAGAAATTTACCTCATGTACCATAGTTTTACCATCCATTGAAAATGTAGCTTCTTCTATATTGGTAAATTTTACACGCCTGGGAAAATGATATTTAAAGGTATAGGTGGAACCTGACAAGAACATTTCTGCTCCCGCTAAACTATCTATACTATTAGCGAACAAAGTTTGATCTAAAATTATAGTCTCTCGCTTAAATTTATTTCTCTTAAAACTATATTTCACTTGTGTTGCTTCTTCGGTAGCTCCACCAGGCATAGATTTACCTCCGGAAATAGGACCAATAGCACTTGCACTTTGAAAAGAATTAAAAGCATCGTTGACTTCCGTTACGTTCTTAAAATCGGTATACATATCAAAGTTCATAATTCCGTTTTCCGCATCAACTTTCATATGCAGCTTAAAAGGCTCTAACCTTTTTAATTTTGCTTGTTGTTCTGGTGACAGTTTAGCTATACTATCTTTCTTTTCTATCAATAAATCTTTAAATACCAGCGTAGAATCTATTACCTCCTCTAATTTAGTAGAGTCGGTTTCTGGCAACATTTGTAGCATTTCACCGCCATCAAAAGCTATACTCATTTTACCTGAACCGTTCTCGTTGAAGTAAATTTCTTCTGTAAAATTACAGGCAACAAAAAGTACCGTTATTATAACAGCTGTGAAAATTTTTAAAAATTTCATGAAAGATTTTTCTAATTAGGATTGTTTAAAATGACCAGTGCAGCTATTACACCCGGCACCCAGCCACAAAAAGTTAAAAGTAAAACAATTAGAAATGACCCACAACCTTTACCTAAAACCGCTAAAGGAGGAAAAAATATGGCGAGCAATACGCGAATTAAACTCATTTGATTATAATTTTGATTGATTGATGTACCTTATACGTCGCAAGTATACCTACTTTGTTACAAAATCAATTTAAAAACCATCATTATAAAACCAATGCCGAGAAACTTAATATTTATTGGTCTGCAATTTTCATTAACCATAGGTACAGCACAATACAATTTTAAAGGTCAAATTGCAGAACCACAACCGGGCAAAACCATTTACCTTTCCATCATAGAAGACTACAGAAGGTTTGATAAAATATCGATGGAGCAGATATTAAAAAAAACCACCACGGACTCATTGGGCTATTTTAATTTCAATGGAGACAACTTATTGGATCAAAACAGAGTCTATAGAATACATATTGATGATTGCTCTGAGTCTAACGCTAATACTGCTCATTTTTTTGGCAGTTGCGAGTTCAGTAAAAGAATTTTATTTATTGCCAAAAATACCGATACCATTACTTTCCCTACTTCATTTGATAACGAAGCACTTTGCGAAATTACATCTACCAATACTACATCTTCTGTCTTTTTAGATATAGATGTATTAAAAGAGCAAATGGCTTACGACTTTAATGAATTTAGAAGTAGTGCCAACAATAGATTAAATTCTAAAAAATGGTTTTCCACGTTACAGGATTACTCCAAAAAAACAAACGAACCGCTGGCAGAATTATACATTTTCAGCTTTTTGTCAGATAAGAGAAATGAAACATATTCCTATTACCTTAAAGATATTTTAAATTCAAACTATTATAATGACCTAGCAGAACGGTTATCTGCTACATATGCAGATGCGCCATTTACTGAACTATACCTCAATGAACTAAACATCGACCAACAAATTGCCCAACAAAACACAGCTCGATTCAATTTATGGAAGTGGTTGCTTCCTTTATTATTGACACTTTCTGTAGGCTTAAATGCTTATTACATTATAAGACATAGAAGCAATGCAAAAAAAGCACAAAATGATTCTTTTTCTAAATTAACAGAACAAGAAAACAACATTGTAAAACAAATTCTAGAAAACAAATCCAACAAAGAAGTAGCTGCCGCTATGTTCATAAGTGTTAGTACCGTAAAAACCCATATCAACAACATTTACAAGAAATTAGAAGTGGCTTCAAGAGAAGAAATAAAGCAGCGCTATCAATAAATTTTAAAATTCCACCTGGGGTCTAGTACCTATTTCCACCCACATATAACAAGCTTTCGTTAATAATTTCAAGAATTTTCCGGTCTAATCTTAAACCGAAAATCATGAAACTATCATTTCTAATTATTACTTTATGTTTTAGCTACACTAGTAACATCCGCGCTCAAAAAACCATTCAAGAAGTAAAAATCGATAATCAACAACCATTTTTACTTGGAGAAATTACTGTAGATGCACTTTCATCTAACACCTATAAAACATGGTTTCAACCTAATTTTAATGATTATAAAACCGATAATGAGAAAGTTAATAGCATTAAAAACAAGATAAACGATTTCAGAATTATAATTTTTATGGGAACATGGTGTGGCGATAGTAAACGTGAAGTACCCAGATTTATAAAAATTCTAGAATCTATAGATTACCCAAAAGAACATTTAAAAATAGTTGCTCTTGACAAACGGAAAGAAAATTATAAGAAAAGCCCACAGGGCGAAGAATGGGGATTGAACATTCGAAGAGTTCCCACCTTTATATTTTACAAAAACGGACGAGAAATAAATAGAATAATTGAAACACCCATTAGAACCTTAGAGGATGATATCTTGAAAATTGTTTCGCATCAAGAATATATTCCCAATTATGCCTCATCATTACATTTTGATTAAAGAGCACCATAACAAACAACTTGAGGATAATTGAGTATTTTATAGTTTAAATAAAACCATTTATATCTCTATTACGTTAGATAACTATGACATACTCCAACAAGTTTTTTATAATTCCATTACTAGTTTTTCTTTTTACCATAATTCCGTCTTGTAGCCAGAACGAAGAAATTAGATCTGAACAAATAGCAGAAGACACTATCAATCTGAAAACGATAACTTATTTAGCTCTTGGAGATAGTTATACCGTTGGTGAAAGTGTTGCTAATGGCGGTAGTTTTCCGGCTCAACTAAGTGCTAAAATTGAAGAAAACAAAAACTATAAAGTCAATACAACGGTGATTGCACAAACAGGATGGAGAACCGATCAACTATTGTCATCAATTGGTGGTCGTGAATCTGGCGATTATAATTTAGTTACGCTACTCATAGGGGTGAACAATCAATTTCAATCTAGACCGTTTTCACAATATGAATCTGAATTTACCGAACTTTTAAACAAAGCTATCAGCTTAGCAGGTAATAATTCCAATAAGGTTATTGTTTTGTCCATACCGGATTATTACTACACACCTTACGGGCAAAGCAATGGTAGTGAAAGAATTTCTGTTGAACTTGACAGATATAATGATTTTGCCAAATCCATAACGCAAGACAAAGAAGTTACTTTTTTAAATATTACGGATATCACCAGAAAAGGAATAGAGGAACCTGAATTGGTCGCTAGCGACGGTTTGCACCCTTCTGCCCTGGCTTATGAAAAATTTGTAGAAAGACTCTATCCTTTAGTGTCTACAAGATTGAAAGATTAAGACATATCGATTATATTTGCCAGCTAAATAAATGACGGCATGCAATTATCGGAGCAAGAGCTTATCAGAAGAGAAAAATTGGAAAAATTAAGAGCGCTGGGTATTAATCCTTATCCCGCGGCTTTATACCCTGTAAACGCCACATCGGCAAGTATAAAATCCAATTACGAAGAGGGTAAACAGGTAATTGTTGCCGGTAGACTTATGTCTCGTCGTATTCAAGGTAAGGCTTCTTTTGCCGAGCTTCAAGATAGTACCGGTCGTATTCAAGTTTATTTTAACAGAGATGAAATCTGTACAGGAGATGATAAAACCTTGTACAACGATGTCTATAAGAAATTATTGGATATTGGAGATATCATAGGCATTGAAGGTGATCTCTTTACCACTCAGGTTGGTGAAAAAACCATTATGGTGAAAAAATTTACCATGCTAAGCAAATCGCTTAGACCTTTACCATTACCTAAAAAAGATGCGGAAGGTAAGGTATACGATGAATTCAATGATCCTGAATTACGTTACCGTCAACGTTATGTTGATTTGGTCGTTAACCCAAAGGTGAAAGAAACGTTCATTAAAAGAACTAAAATCACCAATAGTATTCGTGAGTTCTATAACGATAAAGGTTACCTAGAAGTTGAGACTCCTATTTTACAACCTATACCTGGCGGTGCAACTGCTCGTCCGTTTTTAACGCACCATAATGCCCTAAATATTCCTTTATACTTAAGAATTGCCAACGAACTATATTTAAAAAGATTGATTGTGGGCGGATTTGATGGTGTCTATGAATTCTCCAAGGATTTTAGAAACGAAGGTATGGATCGTACCCATAATCCAGAATTTACGGTAATGGAACTGTATGTAGCCTATAAAGACTACAACTGGATGATGGATACTACCGAAAAATTACTGGAAAAAATAGCTATGGATGCTAACGGTACCACAAAAATTACCGTTGGTAAAAATGAAATTGAATTTAAAGCTCCGTATGCACGTGTGCCGATTCTTGAAGCCATAAAAATACATACAGGTGTTGATGTTGCCGGAATGCCCGAAGATGAGCTTCGTGAAACCGCTAAAAAATTAGGATTGGAAGTGGACGAAACCATGGGTGTCGGTAAACTCATCGATGAAATTTTTGGTGAAAAATGTGAGCACCATTACGTGCAACCAACATTTATAACGGACTACCCAAAAGAAATGAGTCCGTTAACCAAAGAACATAGAGATAACCCAGCATTGACAGAGCGTTTTGAACTTATGGTAAATGGTAAGGAGTTGGCAAATGCCTATTCTGAGCTGAATGACCCAATTGACCAAAGAGAACGTTTTGAAGAGCAATTGAAACTTTCTGAAAAAGGTGATGACGAGGCGATGTTCATAGACCAAGATTTTCTTAGAGCTCTTGAATATGGTATGCCCCCAACTTCCGGTATTGGCATTGGTATTGACCGTTTAGTAATGTTGATGACCAATAATGCCTCTATACAAGAAGTATTGTTCTTCCCTCAAATGAGACCAGAGAAAAAACCGCTACAATTGTCCGATAACGAAAAGGTAATTTTCGATATTTTAAAGGCCGAAAAGAAAATGGAACTTGCCGTACTTAAAACGAAAGCCGATTTAAGCAATAAGGCTTGGGATAAAGGTATTAAAGGCATTACAAAACAGCAATTAGCCAAAATTTACAAGGAAGAAGATGTTCTTTTTGTTGAAATCTTAAAATAGCCATTTACAGGAAGAATAAAAAATAGTAGCTTAGAAGCTGGCAAAACCAACCAGCATGAATTTAAGCAGTAAAATAGGTCTATTTATAGGTCCTATCGTATTTTTTATTATCATTCTTTTACCTAAGGTATTCATTTCAGAAAATGCAGATGCAGTAATCGCCGTTGCACTTTGGATGGTTATTTGGTGGGTTACAGAAGCGGTTTCCATTTCCGTAACCGCACTTTTACCCCTGCTACTTTTTCCAATTTTAAAAATTATGCCCGTTGGCGATGTTGGTGCAAATTACGGTAGCCCAATTGTATTTTTATTCTTTGGCGGTTTTGTAATGGCCCTAGCCTTAGAAAAGGTAAACCTACACAAACGTATTGCCCTCACCATTATTAAACTTACCGGAACAACTGCCAATAAGGTGGTGTTAGGCTTTATGATCGCTACCGCAGTCTTGAGTATGTGGATCAGTAACACCGCAAGTACGGTAGTTATGCTACCTATTGCCATGTCCGTCATCAACTTATTGATCGAAGATGAAGACGGCTTCACTAAACGCGACCGTAATTTTGCCCTAAGCGTAATGTTGGGCATTGCCTTCTCTGCCAATGCCGGCGGTATAGCCACGGTAATTGGAACCCCACCAAACTCTGTTTTAATCGGCTTGTTGGAAAACGAATACAATATTGAAATCTCATTCTTAAAATGGATGATTATAGGATTACCATTTTCCTTAATCATGATTACTATCTGCTATGTGGTATTGGTAAAGGTATTTTTCCCAACACAAAATTTAAAGTTTAGAGCTTCTAAAACACTTATCCAAGATGAGTTGCATAAACTGGGACCTACTTCTGGCAAGGAAAAAATGGTCTTGGTAATATTCGCAGTTACTATTTTTCTTTGGGTATTTAGAACATTGATCAATTCCACATTTCCAAATCTGGGACTTTCAGATACGCTGATCAGTATGTTTGCGGCCATTGCATTATTTACAATTCCCTACAATCTTAAGGAGGGCGATTTTATTCTAGTATGGAAAGACACCCAAAAGCTAGCTTGGGGAATCCTTATCTTATTTGGTGGCGGACTTTCCCTTGCCAATGGCATGTCGGTTTCCGGTATTGTAGATTTGGTAGCTGAAGGTATTGGGCAAAGTAACCTTAGTATTTTGTTCACCGCATCTCTACTTATTATTTTAATGCTGTTTATGACAGAATTAATGAGCAATGTTGCACTTGTTGCCGTATTGGCACCAGTAGTGGCCGGTATTGCCATAGGTTTGGGCCTACCCATCACCTATTTGTTAATTCCTATTACTATTGCAAGTAGCTGTGCCTTTATGCTACCCATGGCCACACCCCCAAATGCTATTGTGTTTGCCAGCGGATATATTAAAGTTCATGAAATGGCTCGTGCCGGGGTTATTCTCAACCTTATTGCCGTTCTATTGCTTATTGGACTGTTTCAATTTGTATTGCCTTATTTATTTTAGTTGAATCAAGGCAAAAAAATAAAGCCCCTGCAAATTGCAAAGGCTTTATAGTTGACTAATTCAGAATGAAAAAATGTTTATTCCTACTTAATAGACGGCTCCTAGTTTAATTTGTTACAATTAGGCTTAAGAAATTATTAACTATTTGTTACAGATATTATTTCAATCTTTGAAGATTACCTAACTAACTCAAGAAAATGAAAAGAAAACTACTTTTAAAATTGATTGTTTTATGTTGTGTTTTTGGTTACCAAAACTCTGAAGCACAAATTTTTAAGAAAAAGAAAAAAGACACTGAACAAAAGGCAGACAAACCCTCAAAAGACAAAATTCAACCTTATAACAAGGTCATTACAGAAGATGCCGTAAGTGATGCAGGACTTTTCACTACCCACGTAGTAGACGAAAATCACTTTTTTGAAATTCCAGATTCTCTCTTCAATAAAGAAATGTTGATGGTAAGCCGTATATCTAAAACTGCCTCGGGCATTGGTTTTGGTGGCGGAAAAATAAATACCCAAGTACTACGCTGGGAAAAGAAAGACAAAAAAGTATTGCTTCGTGTCGTTTCCCATGATGTGGTAGCTGCAGACTCCTTACCTGTTCATGAAGCCGTGGTCAACTCTAATTTTGAGCCCGTTTTGTTCTCTTTTGATATAAAAGCAATTAAGAAAGACTCCCTTAGTCCTGCAACCGTAATTGAAGTCAATGATATTTTCACCAAGGATACCAAAGCGTTGGGAATGCCAGAAAGGTATCGCAAAAGGTACAAGGTATCACGTTTGGACGAAGGAAGGGGTTATATAGAATCCATTAAAAGTTACCCATTAAATGTAGAGGTACGCCACGTAAAAACGTATTTGGCCAGTAATCCGCCAAGCAATTCTACCCTAGGTTCAATTTCCGTAGAAATTAATAATTCTATGGTACTTCTTCCCGAAGAACCTATGAAACGAAGATATTTTGATGAACGTGTTGGCTGGTTCGCTAGAGGTCAGGTTGATTATGGGCTTGACGCTCAAGAAAGTAAGACCGTTAAATTTTTGGATAGATGGCGTTTAGAAGTGAAAGATGAAGATGTTGAAAAATATAAAAACGGGGAATTAGTAGAGCCTAAAAAGCAAATTGTCTATTATGTAGACCGTGCTACACCTAAAAAATGGGTGCCGTTCATAAAACAAGGTATTGAAGATTGGCAAGTTGCTTTTGAAGCTGCAGGTTTTAAAAATGCCATTATTGCCAAAGAACCACCAACGGTTGAAGAAGACCCGGAATGGTCGCCAGAAGATGTACGTTATTCGGTAGTACGCTACCTAGCATCACCTATACCAAATGCAAACGGACCTCATGTTAGTGATCCTCGTAGTGGTGAAATATTAGAATCTGATATCAACTGGTACCATAATGTAATGACCTTGCTAAGAAACTGGTACTTTGTACAAACGGCAGCTATTAATCCTGCTGCAAGAGGTGTTTCTTTTGACGATGAAGTAATGGGCCGTTTAATTCGTTTTGTATCGTCTCATGAAGTTGGTCATACCTTGGGCTTACCCCATAATATGGGAAGTAGTGTTGCTTACCCTGTAGACTCGCTACGTTCTAAATCCTTCACCCAAAAATACGGAACTGCCCCATCTATTATGGATTATGCACGTTTTAACTACATAGCACAACCAGGTGATGAAGGGGTTGCCTTAATGCCCAATATTGGAGTATATGATAAATACGCCATTCAATGGGGCTATAAACCTATTTTAAATACTACGGCTGAAGAGGAAAAAACAATTTTGGATAAATGGATATTAGAACATGCCGGTGACCCTCTTTATCGATTTGGACACCAACAGGTGGGCGACATAGTTGACCCAAGTTCGCAGACCGAAGATTTAGGTGACGATGCTATGAAAGCTGGTGAATATGGTATTGCCAACTTAAAAAAAATTGTACCTAAATTAATTGAGTGGACCGCAGAAGAAGGCAAAAACTATGAAGACCTTGATAAACTGTACGGGCAAGTTTTTGCGCAGTTCAATAGATACATGGGGCATGTTGCCAATAATATAGGTGGCGTCTATGAAAACCACAAGACATACGACCAAGAAGGTGCAGTATATACAGCAGTTCCTAAGGAGCACCAGCAACGTGCCATGGCATTTCTACAAGAACAATTATTTGCCACTCCTACTTGGATGCTGGACCAAGAAATTTTAGCACGTACTGAATATTCGGGCTTTTTAGAGCAAATGCGTTCCATACAAGTACGCACCCTTAATAATGTACTTAGCCTAGGAAAAATGGCAAGGTTGATTGAAAATGAAACTTTAAATGAAGATAATTCATATTCATTGGCACAAATGATGAGCCAATTAAGAAAAGGAATTTGGTCAGAAGCTCGTTCAGGGAAAGCCATTGACACCTATAGAAGAAACCTTCAAAAAGCACATATTGACCGTCTAGCATATTTATTGACCGCCGAAAATCAAAATAAGGCTTCTGATTATGGTGGCTACAGAAAATCAACAGTTGTCAACACTAGTCAATCTGACATTCGCACCATTGCAAGAGCAGAATTGAACATTTTAAAACGGGAGATTAGAAATGCACGTAACAGAACCTCTGATATGATGACAAAGTATCATTATGACGATGTTTCTGAGCGCATTAACGATATTTTAGACCCTAAATAATACCTTAGAATTTTACCCGATTTTTTGGTCCTATCGATGAAGAACCAATAAGATCGATAAACGTAAAAGGTTAACCACATTCTAAATACTTTACACATCAAAAAAAGCCCATTTCACAACAATGGGCTTTTTCATGTTATTTAGTTATTTAGTTTAGACTTGAATTTAAACCCCCAAATCATGAATAACAAATTAAAAAGTCTAGTCTACTTAAGCTGTTTTATTTTTGCCTCTGTAGTGTATCATCAAACTACAAATACAGAAGCAAAAGAAGAATTGGCCGCTAATACACTAGAACAAGAAGTTGACATTGTCATTAACCCTTACGAGGAGCAAGATAAAGTCCAAACCAATTAAAAACATTTACAGTTCTAACCTACTTAAAAGCACGATCTACCGATCGTGCTTTTGCATTTTATATAGTTTAATACCTCGTTAATTATTTGCCAAAATCGTTCACGCCTTTAAACCAACACCTTAAAATACCGTCAAAGTAATAAATGCAAAAAAATAGAAAGATGAAAAAATTAGTAATGGCCATCTTAGTAATGGCAGGTTTATCGGCAACGGCACAGGATCATAATATGAAGTCTAAACGAGGTAATTATCATGATTTAACGCCAGAACAAGTAGCAACTTTACAGACCAAAAAAATGACTTTGGCATTGGACTTGAATGAAACGCAACAATCCAAATTAAAATCCATTTTTATTGAGGAGGCCAAAATGCGTAAATCCAGAATGGAAGATTTTAAAGCAAAAAAAGAAGAAGGTAAAAAATTAACCGCAGAAGAACGGTATGAGCGTCAAAATGAACGTTTAGACCATCAAATTGAACAAAAACAAGCATTAAAATCTATTCTTAATTCTGATCAGTACGCTAAATGGGAAAAGATGAATCATCACAAAAAACGTAAATTCAGGAATAAAGGAAAAGATGATAGAAAAGAAAGACGCATGTCTAGAGAATAGATAATTAAATTGCAGATGCAAGACCCGCTAATTGCGGGTCTTTGTCATTTATAAACCTTTCTACATTAGATGTTTACATAAAAAATATACCCCTAAAAACCACCTTTATAGATTGTTTAATAGAGGAAATTTTACATTTATCGAATAAATTGCACATTGCAAACGTTCTTTAGGTACTTAGTTGCTTCCAACTACTGGTGATTACCCAATATTGATGACCAAAATTTGGAATATGAAATTAATAACCTATGATGTTCAATAAAGTACGATATTGTTTACTTTTTATAGTTATTTGCCTGTTGGCCAGTTGTCAACAAGAACTGTATAAGTCTAACAATAAATATAATATACCTGAAAAAAGTACGGAAGAACCACTCGTGCAATTTTTAATTGAGCCTACTAACTACAGCGCCATTTATGAAACAGAAAATTTGGCAAAGGCTTATGATTATTCTAAAATTGCACATAAGACCCTTTGGATCAATCAATTCAATGAAAAATTAAAGATTGAACCCACCACCAGAGTGGTTACCCTACATGAGACTGCCGGTCTTAGTAATACAGCAGTAGATAGTTTGTTAAAATTCGTATCTAAAGGAGGTACCCTATTTATTACCAAAGCGACAAAAGATGAACGTATGTCCTTTTTCTATGGAATGACACCAGATGCAGATTGGAGTACAAACATAGAGGTGTCTGGCCTATACTTTAAAAAACCTCTTTTTCCAGGCATGCAGGGCAAAAGCTTTGATAATGAAACCATGCATCTTGGTTTTGAGGCTTCAAATTTTTCCAGTACCACAAATGTTCTTGTAGCTGCCCATACCGATCATGACTACCCAGTTCTTCTTGAAAATAAAATAGGCAATGGTAAAGTAGTATTTTACAATTCCTCTGAAATTTTAAAGAAAGAAATGAGAGGACTATTATTTGCCGCTACCTTATTAGGTCTTGAAGGCATACCCTACCCCATTGCGAATATAGGTACCTTGTTTTTAGATGATTTTCCCTCATCTATCTATGATGAAAACGGTACTCCTTTAGTTTTGCCAAACGGGGAACAGAAATCCGAATTTGTAAAATCTGATTGGTGGCCCAAAATGAAAGAATTGGCCATTGAGGAAGATCTAAAATATTCTGCTTTTATCACTTTTAATTCCGACAAAAATAATACGGACGACATCAATTTTAAAAATTGGGACAAGTCTACCGCTTTGGACGGTAAAAATGATGAGATAGCCAATTTATGGATCCATGATGAATTTATAAAAGCAGGCCATGATGTTGGACTGAAAGGTTACAATGAATTGCCCTTATTAAAAACGTTATGGAAAGACACTGATTTAATGGAGGACGTGGCCAAGGCTACTAATAAAAAATGGAAGGAAAGCGTATCTAAAAACAACCCTATTTCCTATGTGGCCCCAAACAATCAAATAGATAGCCTAGGATTGGCCGCCCTTAAGAAAGGGTTTCCCAGTATAAACTATATGCACACCTCTTTTTTAGGCGATTTGGATAAGGGCGGAAATAGGGAGTTTGACCCGGACCCCCTAAATGCACGTTTTTTTGACTACCCACGCTTGAGTAGTGGTTATGCTATTTCAGCTAGGGAAAAATGGGCCTTGGAATCTACTTATCTGTATACAGGTATTTGGTCCCATGCATTGAACACCTTACATATTGCCCAAGAAACAAATGCCGAAAAAGCTATAGATGATTTAAAAAAACATATAGTGGATTATAAAAGTAGGCATCCATTTATGCGATTTTTACCTGCAAAGAAATCTACCGAAACTATTATGGATTGGAGATACCAAACGGTTAGACACTTAAATTTTGAAGGACAATATGAAGTAACCAGCTCTATTAATGCAGACGCTAAAAAAGAATCATATTGGTTAATGTACGTTGATGCAGTGAACAAGGACCGTTTAAACAAAAAACTGTATGATGAACAAATAAAATTTCAATCCGTGCCTTTACTAAACGGATTTATATACAACATCAAAACCAACTCCCCTAGCATAAGTGTGCCAGATATACGACCGGAAATAAGAACCCTGATCGGTACTACATCTTCTTTGATTACTAAAATGAACAAAGAATACAAGGCCTTTAACGAGAGCAAAAGCACCATGGTACCATTAAAAGAAAAAATAGACCGGGCCATTGTAGAGGAGAAAAACGAAAAAGCTTCCTATCTCATGGAAGAATTGTTTCAGGACAACAATTTCATTAATACACAGCAGGTTATTGCTTATGCCAAAACCATGAAAACGCAAGGGAAAACCAAGCAACTTTGGGACCAGTTGAACACCATGTACATGAAGAACCCTTCCGCATCATATGCAAATTTTTCAAGGGACATCAACGTCATTAGTGCCTACCCAACACCTGAACTGAAAAAATTATGGATGGAGCGTCAAATGGAATGGGGCAGGCAAGATGTAGCATTTTTAAAGGATTATTATAAAGACTTTAATACCGAGGACAATAGTACGATTATTGAACAGGTATTGGAAGTTATCTACGAGCAAGAACCCAATCCAGAAAACCGCTACACTTACTACGACTTTTTAATTCGTACAAAGAATGCGCAACTTTTAACGAAATTAGATGAAATAGCACCTTGTTCTATAAATGACCAGGTATTTGCTACAAAAATGGCCAAGGCATATGCCGATCAACTTAATTTTGACAAAGCCCTGCTTTGGCAAAAATGTGGAACAGAACTGGATCAGGCAACAATTTCGGAATGGTCTCAAAAATCAAAATCAATTGAGGGCAAAAGAGCTACGGATTTCCCATACTTTATAAAGTTCATGATGGTAAACGATAGGGACAGGGCTATTGAGGAAATGCAATTTATTGATTATTGTAGGGAAGATTTAAAAGATTTGGCCAGTAATATTGCCCAACTCTTTTCAGATTATGCGCAGTATGAAAAAGCATTGCAATGGAGTTCCTGCAGCCAAGATATTCCTATAACCAACTTAATGGATTGGAACATGGAAACCGGCAACATGGACCAGCTAAACCAACTATACAAAGATTACGTTAAAGACCATCCTAAGGATTATGATACCATGAACTACATGGCAAAATTACTTTTATTAAAAGGTGATATAGAAGCTGCCGGTGAAGTTGCGGTCACCATACCTCCGGAAAAGCTAGATTCTGACTTTAAAATTGGCTTTAACAATGAGGTTAAGGAAGATACGGACCAAGAACAGACCTTGTATATCAGTAAGTTTAAGATTTTAATGGATGATGCCATTGTCAAAAAGAAAGCCATAGAGACCAGAAAGAAAAAAGGACATTCCATTGGAATTACCTCTTCTGCCATTGCCGATAAATTTGACCCTACCTTATTCAACAATAATTTCTATTTTGGATTTTATAATAAAAAATTCAATTTTCATCGTTTTTCAATAGAGCAAGGTACTTCTTACGCTGTTTTAAAGGATACCATAGTTGCCAATGACCAAGGAAGGGATTTATTAGGCGTTGGTTACCTGTACAAGACAGCCTCCAATAAAAGCAACCCTTTTTATATTGGCGCAAAGGTTGAAATGGACAATTTTAATAAAATATTCTACCACTTTAATACCGGAATCGATTTTATAGGTAAGTCCGCAAGCACTTCTTTAAAAGTAAATGCACATCCTGTTACCAATGCTCCCGGGTATGCCTTGAATATTTATGATTTATCGATTAAAGCCAATCAACAATTTAATTATTCCTCTAATTTAAAACACTCGTTCACGGTTGATGCCACCTACTATACGGATAGTCAATACTACACCTTAGGAGGTTCAAGACTGGAGTATTCCCTAGTGAACATAGATACGTTTAAAGTAGGTCCGGTAATAGAAGGGGCTTATGCCATAGGTTCTGAGGAAAGAAGAAACGGCTTTCCCTATTGGTTAACCAAAGAACGTCTTTATGGTGGTGGGGGACTACTTTTACAGATTGGTGATGAGGATTCAGATTTTAATTTATGGAGTGATTTCTCCTTGTTTGCAGAACAAGACGAACCTACATTTCAGCGTTATCAAGGTGAGGTATCGTATCGTATTAAAGATTTTACGAAAATTAACCTCAACTATACCTATTATACCATTGAGGATTTCTTTTCCAATGCGTTTCAGTTAGGAATTCAATATAATTTCAAATAATACAAATTATTCAGTAGAACAGAAAAGCCCTCATTTAGAGGGCTTTTTTATTATTACGCTTTTACGCTACTTTATAAGTCAATTTCCTTTAATGCATTAATGGTTGCATCTAAATCTTCATAACTTAATGCATCGTTTAAAAAATAGCTTTCAAAAGCACTTGGGGGCAAGTAAATTCCCTTCTCCAACATACCGTGAAAATACTTTTTAAAAGTTTCGTTATTTCCCTTGGCGGATGATGCAAAATCAACCACTGGCTCATCTGTAAAATGAACAGAGATCATACTACCATAACGATTTATTTGATGCGTTACCTTTTTCTCCGTCAATACTTCGGCAATACCTTTATGTAGATATTCGGTTTTTTTTGCCAAACTATCAAACACTTCCGGATTATTGTTCAGCTCTGTCAACATTGCTAAACCTGCGCTCATTGCCAACGGATTTCCACTTAAAGTACCCGCCTGATAAACAGGACCATCAGGCGCTAGAAAATCCATTATTTCAGTTCTGGCGGCAAAAGCACCTACCGGCAATCCGCCACCTATAACTTTTCCATAGGTAACAATATCCGCTTTAATATTCAATACTTCTTGTGCTCCGCCTTTTGCCAAACGAAAGCCTGTCATTACCTCATCGAAAATCAACAAAATTCCTTCTTGGGTACATATCTCGCGAAGCCCTTTTATAAATTCATCCGAAGGTACAATGCAACCCATATTGCCTGCTATGGGTTCTATAATAATGGCCGCCAATTCTCCTTTATTGGCATTTACCAATGCCTTTACACTATCTAAATCATTATAAACAGCCAATAAAGTATCTTTTGCTGTACCTTGGGTTACACCGGGACTATTTGGACTACCAAAAGTAACGGCCCCACTACCCGCTTGGATCAAGAACGAATCTGAATGACCATGGTAACAGCCGGCAAATTTTATAATCTTATCCTTTCCCGTAAACCCTCTTGCCAAACGCACGGCACTCATACAGGCCTCGGTTCCACTGTTTACAAACCTGATCTTATCCATATTGGGAACCATAGAAATAGCCAACTTGGCCAGTTCTGTCTCAATTTCCGTAGGCATACCGAACGAGGTTCCGTTTTGTGCCTTTTCTACCACGGCATTAATGACCGGCTCATGGGCATGCCCTAGAATTAACGGACCCCAAGATGCTATATAATCAATTAGCTTGTTCCCATCTTCATCGTACAAATATGCCCCTTTTGCTTTTTTAACGAATATGGGATCGCCGCCAACAGCTTTAAATGCACGTACGGGAGAATTGACACCACCGGGAATATATTTCTTTGCCTCTGCAAACAGGGCACTACTTCTTTGATAAATCATATATGCGATTGATTTTTACTACTTTTTTACTTTAAGCGGTTGCCCTATGGATAGATCGGTACTACGCAAATTGTTCATTTGCATAAGTTCATCTACACTTAAATAATATTTTTTGGACAAGGAGTACAACGTGTCTCCTTTTTGTACCGTATGTATGTTATCCGCACCTGTTACTACGACCGTAGCAGTATCATAACCTGCTTTTTTAATTTGCCTGTCATACTTATGCAGATCATACTTTTCTATTAAATAAATTAGTTTCTGCGGGTATTTGGGATCGGTTGCATATCCTGCTTTTTTTAAGCCTCTTGCCCAGCCTTTATAATCTGTATGTCTCAAATTAAATAAAGAGGCATATCTAGAACGGGTGGTCAAAAATATACTATGGTCCCTAAAAGAGTACATAGGGTGATTGTATTTTCTAAAACACTCTCCCTTTTCATCATCATCATGAAAATCATAATCGCCCTCCCAACCTTTATGGCATTTTATTCCAAAATGGTTATTGGTCTTCATGGCCAATTCACCTTTACCACTACCGCTTTCCAAAATACCTTGGGCCAAGGTAATACTTGCCGGTATTCCATAGCCCATCATCTCCAATTGTGCCGTCTCTGCAAAAGTTTCTATATACTCTCCAACAGAGGCTATCCTAAATGGAATGAATTTAGAAGGCTCACTGGGCAAATCTGCCCTACCGGGTTCAGCGTCTTTCTTGGTAGATGTACTTTTTTTACGTTCACTAAGTACATTCTTGGTTCGTAATTGATCCGAATATCTTTTTTTAGATTTACAAGAGGTAAGCGCAACACCCACCAACAAAACCATTAAAATTATCTTTTTCATATATGTAACAAAGGTAAATTTTTCTTTTTCAGTATACTATTCATACCCGTAATACCTTGTAGACCACCAGTATGAATGGCCAAAATTTTGGTTCCAGGCACAAAAGTATCATGCTGGATCATGTGATACAAACCAAACATCATTTTTCCGGTGTAAATAGGATCAAGGGGAATTTGTGTTTTTTCCTTGAACTCATTAATAAACCGTACCAATTGCGCCGTTACTTTGGCATATCCGCCAAAATGGAAATCATTATTTATTTCCCAGTTCTCTTTCTTTACCATTTTCCGGACCTCCGCTTTTAAGAAATCACCCTTTAAAGCTGAAAACCCAATGATGCGTTGTTGGGGATCAGAAGCATTGATCAATCCTGAAACGGTACCACCGGTTCCTACGCTTGAGCATATCATATTAAATTCCTTATCATTTTGGGTAATGATTTCTTCACAACCTTTTATTGCCAAATTGTTGGTACCCCCTTCTGGAACCAGAAAGAAATCTCCAAACTCATTTTTTAACCGCTCAATGAAATGCTCTTCTTCTTTTTGCCGATACGCTTCCCGGCTAATGAATTTTAACTGCATACCATCTTCATGGGCTTTTTGCAATGTAGTATTCTGCTGCCATGAATTTTCCAGTTCTTCCCCGCGTATAACCCCTATAGCTTTTAACCCTTTTTCTTTAGCAGCAAATGCTGTTGCCGCAATATGATTGGAATATGCACCACCAAAGGTCAAAATAGTGTTTTTGCCCTCTGCTTGGGCAGCAAGAATATTATATTTGAGTTTTCTAAATTTATTACCTGATATAAACGGATGCAGTAAGTCTTCGCGTTTTATTACTAGCGCAATATTTTTTTCTGCGAATAATGGAAGTTCAACAATTTGGTTGATGCTTTGCAAAAAGGGCCAATTTTAGCGCCAAAGATATTTAATAAAGCTAAATGATCTTCTATTAGATAAATAATCCATATCGTTTTCATGCATATATGCCTCTCTTTCAAAGCTAAGATTTTGATATGCTTTATACGTGTCCAAATAACAAACGGCCCTAATGGCCCATTCTATTAAATAAAGAATATAAAAAGGAAAAATCAATAGTTCTCGTTGCTGACGCAAATGAATTTTTTCGTGATTTATAAGTACATCGTCATTTTTTAAACTTCTATTTTTTAAAAATATGAAAGGCCATAGTGAAAGCCCCACATAGTTTTTATAGAAGAAATGTCTAAATACCAGAATCATAGAAATACTTTGACAGTAGTATTACAAAGATAAAGCCAAAAATAGTTCAACTAAAGAATACTGGTCTTTATTGCCAACAAAACCGATTAAAGGTTGAACCACCGCTTAAGCGCTTTTAACGCTTACTTTCACAATGGTAACTGCAAGGTTATCAACAGAAAGAAGTAACTTTATATTCCAAAAAAGCAGCAGATAGCATGAAAGAAATAATTCCGATCGAGGAGGGAGATTTTTACTGGTCCGAGAACGGGTATAGAGTTTTTACTGAACAATACCACCTTAAAAGAGGCTATTGTTGTGAGAGTGGTTGCCGACATTGCCCCTATGGATATGACGCAAAAACCAACACACAATGAATTTTAACATAGCTCGGCATGATATTTGTGAATCTTTTAAAAGAAAAAATAAGTACTTATAAAACATATAACGTTATGAAAAACATCAAATTACTTGGCTTACCCTTGCTACTTTTAGTTTTTATTACATCTTGCTCATCGGTAAGCGTCCTGTCCGATTATGACCAAAAAACTGATTTTAACGGCTACAAATCATATGCATTTTACAAAACAGGTATAGATAAAGCACAGATATCCGATCTAGATAAAAAGCGTATTCTACGTGCTATTGAAACTGAAATGAGCTCTAGGGGGTTTGTGAAATCTGAAAACCCTGATCTTTTGGTAAGTATTTTCACCAAAGAACAAGAACGTGTAGATGTATACCAAAACAATTATGGCTGGGGCGGAGCTTGGGGCTGGGGTTACAACCCATGGGCCTGGGGACCTGGTTTTGGCTGGGGAGGCACTAACGTTAGCACTAGAACACAAGGATCACTCTATATTGATTTGATAGATAATACATCCAATGAACTAGTATGGCAAGGAAAAGGTGTTGGCACTATAGCAAATACAGGTAATGTTGCCAAAAAAGAAGAGCGTATCAAAGAATTTGTTTCCCAGATTCTTGAGCAATACCCACCTAATGCCGTGGCAATGAAATAAAACATTTTTTGATGTTACTAAACGGGCCTATAGTTTCTATAGGCCCTTTTTTATTCCCTACAACAATGGAAAATACGTACTGTTCTTTACTTCATTAAGTACAAATGCACTTTTTACGCCTCCAATACTTGGCAAGGAAGCTATCTTAAATTTGGCAAAATCATAATATGCATCTAAATTCTTTACGACTACTTTAAGCAGAAAATCGAACTCCCCACCTACCACAAAGCACTCTACAACCTCTGGATATGTTTTTACCTGCTCAAAGAAATCATCCATCATGGCGCCTTTTTGCGCTTCTAAAGACACAAAACTAAAAACGGTAATGCTATCCTCAATTTTATCCTTATTCAAAATAGCTACATAGTTTTGTATAAACCCATCTTGCTCAAGCCGTCTTACCCGTTCATACACCGGTGTTTTTGTTAGCCCCAACTGTTCCGCTATTGATTTAGCGCCTGTTTTAGCATCCTTCTGCAAAATCTTTAAAATTTCCCTATCTATATAATCTAATTTTTCCATCATAACTTTTTCCTTAATACATAACACTATTCAACCTTAAAAAGTATTATTTCCTTTATTAATACATTTAAAAAGTGATTTTCACCAAATTAAATAATATTAACAAATATTTGGTCTATAAATCATATATTTATTAGAATTAATTTAAGGTTTAACGATTATGACGAAGGATAAAACCACTTATGAAAGCAATCCTATTTTGGACAAACTTCCTAAGCACTTAAGGCAGTATATTAAACCCCAAAATTATGAGGACTATACCCCTATCAACCAAGCGGTATGGCGCTACGTTATGCGAAAAAATGTAGATTACCTCAGTAAGGTTGCACACAAATCATACACCGAAGGATTACGCAAAACAGGAATCTCTATAGACAACATACCCAATATGTACGGTATGAACCGCATTTTAAAAGATTTGGGTTGGGCCGCAGTTGCCGTAGATGGTTTTATTCCTCCCGCTGCGTTTATGGAATTTCAGGCATACAATGTACTGGTCATCGCTTCGGATATTCGGCAGTTAGAAAACATTGCCTATACGCCTGCACCAGATATTATTCATGAAGGTGCCGGTCACGCCCCTATTATCGCCAACCCAGAATATGCAGCATACTTAAGACGATTTGGGGAAATTGGTTGTAAAGCCATTTCCAGTGCAAAGGATTTTGAGCTGTACGAAGCTGTTCGTCATTTATCTATCATAAAAGAAGCCAAAGGCACATCGCTTATAGAAATTGAAAAAGCTGAAAAGCATATTGAGCACTTACAAGAAAACATGGGTGAACCCAGCGAAATGGCACTCATAAGAAACCTACATTGGTGGACGGTTGAATACGGACTCATAGGTACTTTAGAAGACCCTAAAATTTATGGAGCAGGATTGTTATCATCCATTGGAGAAAGCCAATGGTGCATGACCGATAACGTAAAAAAACTGCCTTACTCTATTGAAGCGGCAAGAACATCCTTTGATATTACCAAACCTCAACCTCAACTATTTGTAACGCCAGATTTCGCTTTTTTGAGTCAGGTTTTGGAAGATTTTGCTAACACTATGGCATTACGTACTGGCGGACTCTCAGGGTTACAAAAACTCATCAACTCAAAAGAACTGGGAACTATTGAGCTTAGTACGGGATTACAGGTTTCCGGTAATTTTGAGTCGCTTATAGAACATAATGGAAAACCCATTTACTTTCAGACCAAAGGAAAATCTGCGCTTGCCTACAGAGAAAAAGAATTGGTTGGTCAAGATGTAAATCAACATGGAGCTGGTTTTGGCTCACCCATCGGTAGACTCAAAGGCATCAATATTCCCATAGAAGATATGAGTCCGCGCGATCTTAAAGCCTATAAAATATATGAGGGAGAAATTGTTTCATTAGATTTTGTTGGCGGAGTCAACGTCACAGGAAAAATAGTTACCGGCACACGTAACCTTCAAGGTCGTATCATTCTGATCACTTTTGAGAATTGTAAAGTAACCCATAACGGTACTATTCTTTTTGAGGCTAACAACGAGTTGTACAATATGGCGATCGGGGAAGAAATTGTTTCTGCCTACCACGGTCCTGCAGATTTAAAGAGTTTTGACCTCTTAGACCATTCATTAAGTACCAATATTACAAATGAAGGTCAAGAAGACCTGAGCGAACTAGAATCCTATTACAAAATGATAAGGGATTTTAGAGAGGGAAAAAACACCATTATTTCAAGAACAAAAGTATTTCAAGAAATACAGGAAAAGTACCCTACGGACTGGTTATTGCCCATTGAAATTTACGAGCTTGCCGTAAAAAGCAATGAACATAAATTGATAAAAAGTATTGAAGAACACTTGGAAAATATTAAACTTGACCAACCCAATTTGGGACAATTAATTGATGACGGACTAGAATTAGCTACGGTAAAATCGCTGGTTTGATTGCTTGCAGGCCCTCTAAAGATTCAATGGTCTGTTCTTGGTACGTTAGTCGCCAACCCATAGAATTGGTAAGAATATAGAATTTCTGCAATTCGCTGATCAGCCTGTTTTCAGCATTCGAACGCAGTGCAGATGCTTCTACTTTTTTCATTAAAGAAGCTTTTACGGTTTTCTTGATCTTGTTATAATCTGCAGCATCAAACTGGTTCAGGTAATCTGCAGTAACGTCGTAGTACTCAAAATCTGGATTCAGGTTAATTTCTGCTTCCGGTATGCTATTAATTTTTACTGTTTTGGTTGCTTGATCTACTTCAAATTCAATCTTACTTAAATCATAAGCTACCGTTACATCAGCATTTACCACAACCAAAGCTTTTTTTTCCGCTCGTAATAACGGACCAAAAAGTTCTTTTGAGTCTTTATAATTATAGACCTCGGCAAAATGACCCTCTGTAACTATTAGCTTGGATACATTGGTGATTTCTTCCTGAATGAGCATCGAATTTTCCTCAAGAATAGATTGATCCTCTTTTCCATCATTACAGGAACGTATAATCAAAACAACCGCTAAAGTAATCAGAACGCCAGCTATAAATTTTTTCATGCTTTTGAAATTTCGAAGTCCATAAAAGGATATGCTTTCCGTATATACGCAATCTTTTTGCTTAACGATGTTAAAAATTTTTGATGTGCTTCACTTCCAGGATTAAATGGTCTATGTTGCAAACCGCGTTGAACCTCATCAACTTTTTTCATGTCATCGGTAATACTATCGTTGATCCACACCTCAACAAACTTTTCCCAAATATAATCGATTGCCATTTCGTTGGGGTGAATCATATCCTTGGCATAAAAGCGATAATCCCTAAGCTCATCCATCATAATCTCGAAGCTTTCAAAATACGAAACAGGAGGTGAAAAATTTGAAGTTTCAATAGTTTGATGTATTGCCGAAATAAGATGCGCTTTACTTCTTTGATTTTCTACAAAGCCGTCTTTTAAATGCCTAACAGGAGAAACCGTAAAAATGACTTGAGCTGATGAATTTACAGATTGTATTAAGGTAATCATTCGCTTTAAACTCTCTCTCACCGCATCAACACTCAATAACTCTTTTGTAAAGTTTGACTGAGGCACCTTATGGCAATTAGCAACAATTTCACCGTTATCTCTATTACGATACACCCAAGCCGTGCCTAAAGTAATTATTACATGACTTGCCACTTTTAATTGCTCAGCAGTGTGATTTAATGCCGTATTTAAATCTACGACCAGTTGTTCTTTGAAGGGCTTACTTAAACAAGAATGCGCATCAAAACAATGCCATTGTTCATTCGCTTGGAAGATGTCCCCTTCGTTGAACGTTTCTTGAGTTACAGCTTTTTGAAACAGCTTTTCAATTGCTAAAGGATGAAACAAAATACCAAACGGATTCTGTAATTCTTGAAATTTGTAATACGATAGCTTAGCCCCAATATTCTCTGAAAAACAAGAGCCCATTAGCAACAATCGGCTTGAATAGTCAATTTGATTGTTTGCTTTTGATAATGGTATTTTGGTTAAGAGATTCATTTATTTGATTTCTTATCTTTTACGAATTTCTTAAACAATGAAGGACTACTTCAAATAACCCTCTGCCTTAGCCAACGCCTCTGTTATACCACCTGGATTTTTACCTCCCGCAGTTGCAAAAAATGGTTGTCCGCCACCGCCGCCTTGAATATATTTTCCAAGTTCACGAACAATAGTACCGGCATTCAATTCTTTTGAAGCTACAAGTTCTTTAGAGATATAGCAAGATAACAATGCTTTGCCGTTTTGCTCAGTACCGAACAGTAAAAACAAATTATCCTTATTACCGCCCATTTCAAAACTAAGGTCTTTTATTCCCGCAGCATCCAAATCTACTTTTTTAGCAAGAAACTGAACCCCATTTATTTCCTTAAGTTCAGACAACAGATTACCTTTAAGATTCTTTGCTTTGTCTTTCAATAGCTCGGCTACTTGTTTTTTAAGATTACTGTTTTCTTCCTGTAAACTAGAAACGGATTTAACTGGATCTTGACTATTGCCAAGAACATGTTTAATTTTTGAAAGTAACTTATCATTATCGGTATGAAGATCTTTAACGGCATCGCCCGTAATTGCTTCAATTCTTCTTATACCTGCCGCTACGGCACCTTCAGATTTAATTTTAAACTGCCAAATATCTCCCGTATTCTTAACATGGGTACCACCACAAAGTTCTATAGACTGCCCAAAGCGTATGGTACGTACGGCATCGCCATATTTTTCACCGAACAATGCTATTGCGCCATTTTCCAAAGCGGTCTTCATAGGTACATTTCTTTCCTCCTGTAACTGTAGCTGACCCTCTATACGCGCATTGACAAAATTTTCAACATCCTGTAGTTCTTGCGGGGTCAATTTTGAAAAATGAGAAAAATCGAATCGCAAATATTTAGAGTGCACGGAAGAACCTTTTTGTTCTACATGTGGCCCCAGTATTTCTCGTAATGCCTGATGCAATAAGTGTGTTGCCGTATGGTTGGCTTCTGTTCTACTTCGTTGCTTTTTGTCTACTACCGCTTTAAAACTTTCATTTAAATGCTCTGGAAGATTTTCTGTAAAATGAATGATTTCATTATTCTCTTTCTTGGTATCCGTTATGTAGATAACACCTCCACGCGAATCTTCTAGATATCCTTTATCCCCTACTTGACCACCACCTTCTGCATAAAACGGAGTAAGATTAAACACCAATTGATACTGGGTGCCTTCTTTTTTAGAAACTATCTTTCTGTATTTGGTAATCTTTACCTCAACATCGAGCATATCATAACCAACGAACTCCTGTTCGCTATCTTCCTGTAAAATTTCCCAATCCTGTTTTGAAATGGCCGAGGCCGATTTAGAACGATTTTTTTGCTGCTGCATAGCGGCATTAAAACCTGCTTCATCTAGCTCATATCCCTTTTCATTTAAAATAAGTGCGGTCAAATCAATTGGGAAACCAAATGTATCATACAATTCAAAAGCTTTACCACCGTCTATAGTCTTATCCTTAGAATTTTTGATAATGCTATCTAACAACAATAAACCTTGATCTAAGGTTTTTAAGAACGAGTTTTCCTCTTCCCTAATCACATTTTCAATCAGTTGTTTTTGCTCTTTCAATTCTGGATATGCGGCACCAAGCGAATCGGTAAGTACATTCACCAAACGGAACATAAACGGTTCTTTGGTATTTAAAAATGTAAATCCGTAACGCACAGCTCTCCTTAATATTCTACGGATTACATAACCTGCTCCCGTGTTACTTGGCAACTGCCCATCTGCAATAGAAAATGCTACCGCACGAATATGGTCGCTAATAACACGTATGGCTATATCGATCTCTTCACTCTTACCATAATCGGAATTGGTTATGGTCTCTATTTCGCGGATGAGCGGTGTAAATATATCCGTATCATAATTAGATTGTACTCCTTGTAAAACCATACAAAGGCGTTCAAAACCCATACCGGTATCTACATGCTTTGCAGGCAAACTTTCCAATGAACCATCTGCCTTACGGTTATACTGCATAAATACAAGGTTCCATATTTCCACTACTTGTGGGTGGTCTTGATTTACCAAACTTGCCCCGGATACTTTTGCTTTTTCTTCTTTAGATCTAATATCAACATGAATTTCAGAACATGGTCCACATGGGCCTTGATCGCCCATTTCCCAGAAGTTATCCTTCTTGTTCCCCATGATGATTCTATCTTCGGGAACAATTTTTTTCCACAGATCAAAAGCCTCATTGTCCATAGGTAGCTGATCGGCATCGTTACTACCTTCAAAGACCGATACATAGAGACTATCTTTATCTATTTTAAAAACTTCGGTCAACAATTCCCAGGCCCAAGAAATAGCTTCTTCTTTAAAATACCCGCCAGACCGGCCGGCAGGATCACCAAAACTCCAATTACCCAACATCTCGAACATGGTGTGGTGGTAGGTATCTTTTCCTACTTCCTCCAAATCATTATGCTTACCACTTACACGCAAACATTTTTGAGTATCAACCACCCTAGAGCTTTTTGGCTGGTTTATACCTAAAAAATATTCTTTAAACTGGTTCATTCCCGCATTTGTAAAAAGCAGGGTTGGATCATCTTTAATGACCATAGGTGCAGAAGGCACTATTTTGTGTTCTTTACCTTTGAAAAAATTCAGAAATTGGGTTCTTGTTTCTTTGGAATTCATCTAAAATGCTAAGCTTTTACAAATTTTAACCGTTTATATAAAACTATTTTTATATTTGTTTGTTCCCTAATAATTAAAAAACAAAAATAGGATAAATAACATTCATGTCTAAGGTAAAATACTATTACGACCCAGACACCCTGTCGTACCGTAAAATAGAGCCCGAAAAATCTAGACGTTATAGAAATATAACCTTCTTTATTTTAGGATCCTTTCTTTTTGGACTTCTGGGACTTATCCTGCTTTTAAACACCGATCTTGTGAACACCCCTAGGGAACTTTCACTATCCCGCGAAGTAAAAAATTACGAACTTCAATATGAACTGTTGAACAAAAAAATGGAACAGATTGAGGAGGTCTTGGGTAACATAGAGGAACGCGACAATAATATTTACCGATTATATTTTGAGGCCAACCCCATTCCTGACGAACAACGTAGAGCAGGTTTTGGAGGTATCAACCGATACAAATCCCTGGAAGGCTTTAATAACAGTGAAATGATCATTGCCACAACTAAAAGGCTAGATATCATAAAGAAGCAAATTGCGATACAATCCAAATCATTGGACGAAATCACGAAATTAGCTGAGGAAAAAGAAAAATTGCTCATGTCCATACCGGCCATACAGCCTATTAACAATGAAGACCTTACCCGCATGGCTTCTGGTTATGGCTGGCGTTCCGACCCCTTTACAAAGGCCAGAAAAATGCATTATGGCATGGATTTTACCGCACCCAAAGGCACTCCCGTATATGCTTCTGGAGATGGAAAGGTCACAAGAGCGGACAATAATTCATCTGGATACGGAAAACACATAAGGATAGAACATGGGTATGGTTACTTA
Organism: Maribacter sp. LLG6340-A2; assembly: GCF_045057105.1. Lineage (GTDB taxonomy): Bacteria > Bacteroidota > Bacteroidia > Flavobacteriales > Flavobacteriaceae > Maribacter. The sequence continues at coordinate 1,034,731 of NZ_CP159332.1, forward strand.
AGTTTGTACGCCCACCTTAGTCAGTACAACGTAAAAAAGGGCCAAAAGGTTAAACGTGGGGACTTAATTGGTTTTGTAGGAAGTACAGGGCGTTCAGAGGCGCCACACTTACACTATGAGGTTTGGAAAGACAAAGACCGTATAAACCCGATCAACTTCTATTATGGCAGTTTATCCGCAGAAGAATTTGAGAATATGTTGAAATTCGCTAATCAAGAAAACCAATCATTGGATTAATGCAGATAGAACTCCCAGAAAAAAGATATTATGGTATTGGCGAAGTGGCCAAGGCCTTTAAGGTCAACGCCTCATTAATTCGTTTTTGGGAAAAGGAATTTGACGTTTTACAGCCTAAAAAAAATGCCAAAGGCAATAGAAAATTCACCCCTCAAGATATTAAAAACCTTCAATTGATCTATCATTTGGTCAAAGAACGGGGCTTTACTTTAGAGGGAGCCAAAATACACCTTAAGGAGGAAAAGCAAAAAACGCTTTCCAATTTTGACATTATCCAAAAGCTGGAACGGGTAAAGGCAGAACTGAACAAAATAAAAGACCAATTATAACACTACACTATATAACACTACCATTATGAAAAAAGGAATTATTGCATTAATCGTAATTGTCGTCATTGCGTTTGGACTATACCAATGGGGCGTAGGCTTTAACAACACCGCCATAGCATTAAAAGAAACTTCTACTAAAAGTTGGGCCAATGTCGAAAGTCAATATCAACGTAGAAATGATTTAATAGGCAATTTGGTGAAAACCGTACAAGGTGCGGCAGATTTTGAAAGAGGAACATTGACCGATGTTATCGAAGCAAGGGCGAAAGCAACCTCAGTTAGCATTGACCCGGCCAATATAACACCAGAGCAATTGGCGCAGTTCAACCAAGCACAAAGCGGACTTAGCAGCGCATTAAGCAGATTATTGGTTACCGTAGAACGCTACCCAGACCTAAAGGCAAACCAGAACTTTTTAGAGCTTCAGTCACAATTAGAAGGTACCGAGAACAGAATAAATGTAGCTAGGGACAGATTCAATGCAACCGTTGAACCTTATAACCTACACATTAAAAAATTCCCAAATTCAATTTTGGCAGGTTTTCTAAATTTTGATGAGCTAGCATACTACAAAGCAGATGCCGGTTCTGAAAACGCCCCGGATGTGAATTTTGAATTTGATTGATTCCCATATGTCCAGAGTAGAAGACTTTTTGACCCAAACCGAAGAACAAGAAATTGTGGAGGCTATAATACAGGCCGAAAACAATACCTCTGGCGAAATAAGGGTGCATATAGAAGCACATACTACAAAAGATCATTATGAACGGGCCAAGGAGGTGTTTCATTTATTAAAAATGGACAACACCAAACAGGAGAACGGTGTTTTGCTATATGTAGCCGTCAATGATAGAAAATTTGTTATTTGCGGCGATAAAGGAATTGACAAGGTTGTTCCTGCGGATTTCTGGCAAACTACCAAAGACACCATACAAAATCATTTTACCAAGGGAGCTTATAAAGAAGGCATAATAGCAGGAATACTTATGGCCGGTTTAGAATTAAAAGAGCATTTTCCGTGGCAAACGGATGACACCAATGAATTAAGCAATGAAATATCTAAAGGCTAGTCTTTTAATCCTTTTTCTTTGGTGCACCCCTATTTGGAGTCAATTTGAGATTCCAGAAAAACCTGCTTTGCAAACTAGCGTATATGATTACCTTGACCTATTAAGCAATCAACAAAAAACCACATTAAGTCAAAAATTGGTGCGTTATTCCGATAGTACCTCAACACAAATCGTAATTGCGATCATTGCTAGCACCAATGGGGAAAACATCAATTATCTTGGTGCAAATTGGGGACAGGCCTGGGGTATTGGACAACAAGGAAAGGATAACGGAATTCTGATCTTACTGGCACGGGACGATAGAAAAATAGCCATTAATACCGGTTATGGCGTAGAAGGATCTTTGACCGATGCCTTATCCAAGCGTATTATAGAAAATATTATCCTACCTGAGTTTAGAACCGGAAATTATTACGCAGGCCTGGACAAAGGAACAGATGTTATATTTCAAGTACTAAATGGCGAATACAAGGAAGAACGCTCTTTAGATACCGGTAAAGGCACACCATTTTCTTCCTTCTTACCTTTTATTTTTTTCATCGTCATCTTATTCTTATTGTGGAGTAGAAAAGACAATAACAATAATAACGGGCGAGGCGGCAGAAGAAGAGGTCTTAGTCCTTGGGATATGATTATTTTAAGCAATATGGGCCGTTCCAATGGATCTGGTGGCTTTGGCGGCGGTGGCGGAAGCTTTGGTGGTGGCGGATTTGGAGGAGGCTTCGGCGGCGGCGGCTTTGGCGGCGGCGGTGCTTCCGGTGGCTGGTAAGTTGTTGTTTTGGTTAAAAACTAAAAAAGACCAAACCATTCCGCAAAACAGAATTGTTTGGTCTTTAAGGGGCATTCCTTAATCCTTTATTTTTACTTCTTTCGCATAAACACAGTGATGGGAACACCTGAAAAATCAAACTCTTCCCTGATCTTATTTTCTAAATAACGTTTGTAAGGCTCACGAACATATTGTGGCAGGTTACAGAAAAATGCAAACTGTGGGTACGGTGTTGGTAATTGTGTACAGAATTTTATCTTAACGAATTTACCTTTATACGCAGGTGGCGGATAATTTTCAATGATTGGCAACATTACCTCATTGAACTTACGGGTAATGATCTTTCTATTCCTATTGTTATAGACCTCAACAGCGGTTTCAATAGCCTTGAAAATACGTTGCTTTGTCAGCACAGAAACAAAAAGAATAGGCACATCTGTAAATGGTTCTATGGCCTTTTTTATTTTTTGAGTGTAATGCTTTATGGTATTGGTCTCTTTATCCTCTACCAAATCCCATTTATTCACAAGAATTACAATACCCTTATGATTACGTTGTGCAAGCCAGAAAATATTTTCTACCTGACCATCAAAACCTCTGGTTGCATCTAGCATTAGAATACAAACATCGCAATGTTCTATAGCCCTAACAGAACGCATTACCGAGTAGAACTCCAAATCTTCCTTAACCTTAGCTTTACGGCGAATTCCGGCAGTATCGACTAGATTAAATTCAAAACCATATCGGTTATATTTGGTATCTATACTATCTCTTGTTGTACCGGCAATATCGGTCACGATATACCTATCTTCTCCGATCAAGGCATTAATAAAAGATGATTTCCCCGCATTTGGTCTACCTACAACGGCAAATCTTGGTAAATCGCTTTTTTCTTCAACGACATCTGGCAACTTCTCAACCAAAGCATCTAACAATTCACCAGAGCCACCACCGTTTATACTGGACAAGGTATAATATTCACCTAGACCCAAAGAATAAAACTCAACGGCATCTTCTGCCCTTTTAGCATTATCTACTTTATTGACCGCTAAGAAAACAGGTTTTTTGACCCTGCGTAGCAACTTGGCTACATCCTCATCCATACCGGTTACCCCGGTTTCCACATCAACCATAAAGATAATGGCATCGGCTTCTTCAATAGCGAGTTCTACCTGTCTGTCAATTTCCTTTTCAAATACATCATCACTACCTACAACATACCCCCCTGTATCTATTACAGAAAATTCTTTACCGTTCCAGTCACTTTTTCCATAATGACGATCACGGGTAACGCCACTGACTGCATCAACAATAGCCTCACGTCTTTGAATTAATCTATTAAAAAAGGTTGATTTACCTACATTGGGTCTCCCCACAATGGCAACAATTGCACTCATAGCTTAAATTTGGCGCAAAGGTAGTATAATCCCAACAATAGTTGACTGATTACCTTGTGTATATGATTTAATTATGGATTGGATTATTTATTATAGCCAAATCTTTTTAGCTGCCTGGAATTGCTTCTCCAATTCTTGTTCACTTTTACATATAACTCTATATGCACTTGCTTACCAAAAAATTGCTCTAAATCCTTACGTGCTTCAATACCCACTTTTTTTAGGGCGGCACCTTTATGACCAATGATAATACCTTTTTGAGAATCTCGCTCAACCATAATCACGGAACGCATTCTAATTATAGCCTCATCCTCAAAAAACTCTTCGGTTTCAATTTCTACGGCATAGGGTATCTCTTTCTTGTAATTTAGAAGGATTTTTTCCCTTATGGTCTCGTTAACAAAAAAACGTTCTGGCTTATCTGTCAACTGATCTTTTGGATAATATGCAGGGGAGTTGGGCAATAATTCTATGATCCGCTCAAAAACACCTTTAATATTAAAGTTTGATAATGCCGAAATAGGGTGTAATTCTACATTGGGCAACATTTGCTGCCAGTACTGTACTTGTTCTTCCAATAGCTCTTGTGTTGCCGTGTCCACTTTATTCAACAATAACAAAACCGGAATTTTACTGTTCTTTATTTTTTCAAAGAAGGCTTCATCCTTGAGTGCTTTTTCCCCTATTTCTACCATGTACAATAGCACATCAGCATCTTCAAATGCAGATTTTACAAAATCCATCATACTACTCTGAAGCTCGTAAGCCGGTTTGATGATCCCGGGAGTATCGGACAAAATCATTTGAAAATCATCGCCATTGACAATACCCAAGATACGATGTCTTGTAGTCTGCGCCTTAGAGGTAATAATAGATAATTTCTCACCCACAAAAGCATTCATCAATGTTGATTTACCCACATTGGGATTTCCAATAATATTCACGAAACCTGCCTTATGATCTGCCATCTTTTATTTTTATTAGGTATTTTTTTATTTCCGTATTCACCTTTGGAGCCAACAAAAGTACGGCAATCATATTGGGAATTACCATAAGTGCATAGGACAAATCAATTAAATTCTTAACCAGGTTCAACGATGCTACCGCGGCAAAGACAATCATAATTACAAAATACCAATTATATAATTTACCAATTTTTGCATTGGTCAAGAACGAAAGCGATTTTACGCCATAATATGAATAGGTAAATAGTGTAGATAATGCAAAGGCGGTAACAATGACCATTAATAACACATCTCCCCAACCAAAAAGTGTAGTCTCAAAAGCAGACAAGGTCATTACAATACCACTGGCATCTTCCAAGTAGGCCCCACTCAATATTATGACTATTGCCGTAAACGTACATACTAAAATCGTATCTATAAAGGGACCTAGCATAGCTACCAAGCCTTCCCTTATTGGCTCATCATTTTTAGATTGCCCATGATACATAGGCGCACTACCCAAACCAGCTTCATTGGAGAACATTGCCCTGCGCACCCCTATGATCACCAAGCCCCAAAACCCACCTGTTGCGGCAGATTTAAAATCCCACGCCTGTGTAATAATCATCTTTAAGGAGGGTATGATCATTTCCAGGTTCAACGCCATGACGACTACAACCGCTACTAAATATAACGCCACCATAAAAGGTACTATGGCCGATGCCACTTTTGCTATTTTAGTGAGTCCGCCAAAAATGACAAATGAGGTTACTATGGCAAGGACAATTCCTATGGTCCATTTCCAATTTTCATCACCCATATCCAAAATTGTACTGGAGGGTTCTACCACGCTCATAAACGTTTCCGTGAACTGATTGGCGGTAAATACCCCCAAAAAGCCAAAAAGACCGCAAACCGCAAAAAAGGTTGCCAACGGGCGTGCCTTTTCTCCTAGGCCTTTGGTAATATAATACATAGGCCCACCTTGTAATTTACCATCAGAATCTGTACCCCTGTACATGATGGACAAACTACAGGAATAGAATTTAATACACATACCGATCAATGCCGTCATCCAAATCCAAAATACGACTCCCGGTCCACCATCATGTATAGCTATTGCTACCCCGGAAATATTACCCAAACCAACTGTTGCCGCAACTGCGGAGGATAAGGCTTGAAATGAGCTGACCTCCCCTACCGAGTTTGCATTGTCATACTTACCTGCGGTAATGGCTATGGCATGACCAAAAAAACGGTAAGGCATAAATTTTGAATAAAAAACCAGAAAAAGTCCGCCCCCTATTAGCAAAAGAAACATTGGCCACTCCGTATAGGGTAAAGCACTGGCTATAAAATCGTTGATCGTATCCATAAATTGCTTAAAATTCGAAGTTATGGATTTTAAGCTTTTTAGTGGCAGGTGCGCCTAAAAAGATTCTTTAAATAAGTTTTGAAAATAGAATAAAATGGTTGTATATTTGTCGCCCGTTACAAATAGTAGCGTTCATCTTGTCAGGGTAATGAACTGAGGTTGCAAAACAAGAAAGATGAAACCCATATCGCGGGGTAGAGCAGTAGGTAGCTCGTCGGGCTCATAACCCGAAGGTCGCTGGTTCGAGTCCAGTCCCCGCTACTAAGTATAACGTATTCAATAACAACGGTTTAGTTTTCACTAAACCGTTTTTTTATGCCTAATTTTAAAGAGTTAGTTACCTTTGAATACGAAAATGAATACGAAAGTGCATACGATTTGTCCGTGAAGAGAAACTTTTCCATCCCTAAGATATATTCCGCAAATGGCGATTTACAAAAACGCTGGTATGTCTATTTTTCCTTTAGGCACCCTAAAAGCGGAAAATTAGAGCGCCAGACCCCTTTTTATGGAAACGCAAATACATATAAGACCAAGGAAGGGAGAATGTCCGTATTGGTCATCTATAGAAAAGTTCTATTAAGACTACTTAACCAAGGTTATGATCCCTATTCCGATAACATAGAATTACACAAAAGGCTGAAGAATAAAAACAAGGTAGCCCTTTCTGTTGATTTGCCCAACAAGCATCTAGAAAGACCTGAACCAATACCGGAGAAAACATCGATGACCATTCAAGAAGCTTTTGATTTTGGAATGAAGCTGAAAGAAAAATTGGTCAGCACTAGTACTAAAAGAGATTATGAAAGTAAAATTAAGATTTTTTTAGAATGGCTTTCAACTAATCATCCAGACCTAAAATATATACATGAGCTTAACAAAAAGCTTGTTGTAGGGTTCTTGAACCATGTTCTGGCAAGAAGCAGTGCACGTACCAGAAATAACTATAAAACCGACCTGAGCAGTATTTTCCAGGTATTGTTCGAAAATGAAATCGTAGAACAAAATTTCATAAATAAAATCCCTAAGCTAAAATCCATCCCGGAACGCAACAAGACATATTCCCAAAATACCCAAGAAGAAATATTCCGTTATTTAGAAGAGAAAGACCCTATCTTACTTCTTTATATAAAATTCATCTCCTATAACTTCTTGCGCCCGATCGAAGTATGTAGGTTAAAAGTCAAGGATATCGACATCAACAACAGAACAGTACGTTTTAAGGCCAAAAACAGTCCACTTAAGACAAAGATCATTCCAGAACTGTTATGGACCGATTTACCAGACCTTACAAAACTGGATAAAGATGCAGTATTGTTTACCCCTGATAAAATTGGTGCTAAATGGAATACTCATGTCACAAATAGAAGAGACTATTTTAGTAAACGTTATAAAAAAGTTGTCAAGGACCATTTTAAATTAGGAATCAATTATGGCCTGTACAGTTTTAGGCATACTTTTATAACAAAGGTCTACAGGGCCTTATTAAAAGACTCCTCCCCTTTTGAGGCAAAAAGTAAATTGATGCTCATAACAGGACATACTTCTATGACTGCATTGGAAAAATATTTAAGGGATATTGATGCCGAACTACCTGAAGATTACTCAACGATGTTAAAGAACGTACATGAATAACTCTTCTTTGGAAATATTGTACAAGGACCTGATTATGAACCTTTGGGTAGAACTATTGTTTTTCATTCCCGAAAATGAAGTTACAAACGGATTTTTAGAGAATCAAAAAGAATTTGAATTCAAAAAATTTCGCAATAAAGTTTTAGTAATAGACTATTATCAAGGCCCCATTGTATATAAAATAGGAAGAGAAAACAGTAGGATAATATTAAAGGGAGGCTCCTTAAACAAAAGTATTCGTCAATTGTTAAATTACAAGGTCAATTCCAATGAAATGGAATTTAATTACATTTTAGAGCTTTATTATGAACAAGCAGAGTGTTTATACTTTATTACGAAATGGTTGAATGAAAACATAAAACAAATATTACCACAAGACGACACTATAAAAGGACTACTCAAAATACAATTCGATATTCATAAGTCTCATTTTGAAACTTTTTTAAAACAGTTTTACCCTGATTTACATTCTTTACCAAAAGGTAATTTTGATATTGCAAAATCGTTGGCTTCTTCGTTTACCAACGTATCTAAACTCCATAATAACAGAAAAAAACAAATATTAACTTCTGAAAATTTAAATATTCAAAGTAGTCTGAACGAAAGATCGCTCAATACATCGTTGAACCATAAAAAGCAGTTTAATAATATCAAAAAATGGCCTATTATTTCGGAATCCGAGGTGGAAACTATTCTATTGAAGCAAATTTTTAATATCGATTCAAAAAGCATTTAAAAAAATTATACGTAAATTAAACGTTTAATTTACGTATAAATATGAAAAAAATTGAAATCTGCACGTATTGTGGTGATGAGTATGTACCTAAAAGAAGAGGGGTACAAAAATTCTGCAGCAACTCATGCCGAAGCCTTAACTGGAAAAACAAGCAACAGACTAAAGAATTGAAGGTGCCAGCTGTAAACCCTATAGATGAAAAACCTGTTTTAGCACAGAAGCCAAGTTCACAAGAAAAAATGTCTTTAGCAGGAATTGGAAATGCTGCTGCAGGGGTTGCCGCTGTAGAAATGGTAAAAGATTTTGTAACCCCTTATTCCGAAAAACCCGCTACAAAAAAAGATATTGAAGATTTAAAAGCATTTCTTAAATCTCGATATTTGTTGGTCCGCAATCTCAGAAAAGACCCGAACGGTAAAAAACCTTACTATGACGTTATATCTGGAAATCTTGTTTATCTATAACGTGAAATTGAATTTGCTACTCATATAATCTTGCCAAGTGACCAGCACATATTTCTCCTTTCCGTAATCGGTCTTTTTCAGAAATCCGTATTCATAAACGAAAAAGTATACCTCCCCTTTTTTATTTTTCCAATAGTGGGTAAAGAAATTAGGATCAAACCCAATTTCTAACAATACATTCCTCCTAATGGTGACCTTTCCTCCTTTATTATACTGTTTTAGAATTTTCCGGTTCAGTTTTAGCTGATTATCCACTTTATTGTAAAAGCGGTCCGGTCTTTCCTTTTCTTTTTGATATTGAAAAGCACTCTTGCAATGCAGATTGCAATATTTTTTATCCGTTCTACCCGTAAGTGATCTTTTACAGTACAAACACTCTCGTTGTAGCCTCATTTCCATATAGATAAATGAATAATTATTCGAACATTATTCGATTAAGATACGATTAAATCATTTTTATTAATGAACTTGGGAAAAAAATAACATGTTTAAAGGTAGAAGCGTTACGTTAAAACATTTATTAATAAATAACGTAAAACATATTGGACTCCAGTTCAAATCCGATAAAGTAATCCAAACGCTTGTGGAGAAATTACCACAGCTATGTTGGAGCCAGGAATATGGCATGTATCATATCCTCAACAATAAAACCAACCTTAGTATTCTTTTCAGTACATTTCGTGGAGAGGTCTGGATAAACGGAAATTATTTTTTCGAGAATAGCCATGGATTAAACCCAGACAAACCCAATAACATAAACTGGTACAGGAACAGGGAGCTGAAAGAAGGTTTTAAAAGATGTCCGGAAGAATACCTGGACAAGTTGGAACTTAGGAAATATGCGGAAAACACGGTAAAAACCTATGTGCACCACTTTGAATCTTTCATAAACCATTATTACAATATAAGGCCCGCTGCCATTACCGAAATCGAAATTAGGGATTATCTGCAAGTTCTATCTAGAGAAGGACGTTCAATCTCCTATATAAACCAAGCGGTCAACAGCATTAAGTTCTATTTTGAGGTAGTAATGGGTATGCCCAACCGGTTCTATGAAATTGAACGACCTATTAAACCCAAACAATTGCCCAAAGTACTTTCAAAAGAAGAAATTTTAAGTTTGATAGACAACACCAACAATTTAAAACACCGTTGTATTGTATCCCTTCTTTATTCTGCAGGACTGCGCAGAAGTGAGCTACTTAACCTGAAATTGGAAGATATCGATAGCAAGAGGATGCTTATACTAATAAAGGACTCAAAAGGAAATAAGGATAGGATGACCGTATTGAGCCCTACCCTATTAAAGGAACTTCGTATCTATTATAAAGCCTATAGACCGAAGGTTTATCTTTTTGAGGGTCCAAAGCAGAAGGCTTATACGGCGTCTAGTGTACTGAAACTTATCTCCAAGGCCGCCAAAAGAGCGGGTATCTATAAAAAAGTAACTCCCCATATGCTCAGACACAGCTTTGCCACTCACCTTATTGAAGATGGCATTGACATACGACATATACAATTGTTATTAGGTCATAGTTCAACCAAAACAACGGAAATTTACACCCATGTGGCGGAAACCTCATTTAACGGAATAAAAGATCTCTTATCTTAGTTCCGCATATGAAAAACATATAGATCATATGATCTATATCCTTACGTTACCACACATTTGAGAAATGACGACATTTTTAGTTTTAATAACAATAGCTTTAGGAATTAGTTTGATTCTGATTTTGACAAAATCGGACTTTCCAAAAGTTGAAAAGTTTGTTAGAAAAGTCTCATTTTACTCATTAATCGGAGTTTTGATTTGTATAATACTTTTGTTATTCGATTTTCGATTAAAAGGAGAATATACCACACCAATAATCGGATTGACTTTTGTCTTATCTACAATATTGCTTTTCGGACTGACAAAAAATACTCGAACCAAATTATTAAGCGGAATTCTGACAATCCCAACGTTTGTGATTGGAATTTTAAGTCTGTTTTCAGAAATGACTCTATTCTTTTTTTATTTAATAGTACTTCCTTTCGAACCGCCAATTGCGAAATTTGAAATTAATCAAAATCACAATGTGGAAGTTCGAGTTGGTGGATTTTTGGCTTGTGGAGAAAGTTTGGTAATTACGGAATCGACATTGGGAATTTTAGACAAACAAAAATACATCGGAAATAACTCTTGCGTGACTGGAATTGATAAAATAGTGACTTTGAATTTTAAAGAAAGTAAAGCGGAATTTTTAATATATCACGATGGAAAAACTGAATTTGAAAATCCTTATGAATACCAAGCGGAAATAAAAAACGTGTGGTAACAATGTATATAAAAAATAGCGCGAGCATTTGCTAACACGAAGGTTCGGGCACTTTTTCGAGGTCGCCAAATTTTTAAATTTGGCTATTTGAGAAAAGAGAGATAAATAGAAAAATTTAAAAATTCGGCTTGAGTTTAACCGAATGGATAGCGCACTTTTTCAGCGCTACTTTTCATATACTGGACCGTTAGCAGCAATGTCGTGTAAACTCATAGTTTCAAACAATGAATTTAGAATCTTTTAGAAAAATCAAAGTTGATGAAACGCAAGAATTCAAAACGTTTGCGAAAGAAATCGATTACCTAATTGAGTTTTTTCAAAGATTTTCTGAGCTAATATTCTATAATGGTCGACTCATTTCATTCTTCACGGACAAAAAGACTTTTTTCCTGAACACGTATTTAATCGAAAGCTCTGCTCAGACTCTACGAAGTATTAAACAGTGCTGTTCAATTGGCAGTTTTTCAGATGCAAATACACTAATAAGAAAACTAAGAGACGACCTAATTCAATACGTTTATATTCTTTCGATAATAAATTCAAGAAAACCATTTATCGAAGAAGATTTAAAGAATTTAAAAGTCGACAACCCTGAAGAATTTTCTAGTTCATTTTCAAACATTAGAATAAATAATATATTGACAGATGATGAAAAAGCAGTTTCTGCTTGGTTTAGTAATCAAGTATCGGATTTGGAAAGACCAATTAAGAAAAAATTGGAATTTCAAAATTATATGAACACGCTAAAAATGAACAAAAATACTTCACAAATTTTGCAAGAATATAATCTGCAAGAATATTGGGAGGTTTTAAGAAAAAGACTCAATGATTACGTTCATAATAATGGAATAAAGTTCGCAGCACAAAATTCTGTTAGAGAAAATAATATAAACTTAAAGGTTCATCTAAAAAATATAAATATTCGGACATCTTACATTTCTTCTTTTTTTATAATTATTCTTTTAATGGTTGATTCGGCATTAATATCATCAACCGATTATATGGACCATTTAAATTGTGACTTAAAACCCCCAGAAGGCAGTCAGTATTTTGTGGCGAATTTTATTCAGGAATTTATTGATAAAAAAGTGAATGGACTTCATCCAGAATTAAAACAATATTTAAAAGACAACAATATAAACGGAATGAAAATCAAGTAGAAAAACACAGCTGCTAACAATGCCTATAATTAATACGGACTTAGGGTTTTACGGTAAGGTCTGTGTATATTTATGAAGTCGCAAAATCTTTGGGATTTTGCTTTCAAACAAAAAAAGAAAAAACAAAACCAAAAGCTTTTGCTTAGCGCGTAGCTGGAAATCCGTCGGATTTCTGCGCCGCACTAATCATAGCCTCACCGTTCTACTCAATTTAATAAAATGAAAAAATCAGTATTAACAACAAGATTAATTTGGCTTGGTAAAATTTGCAAAGTAAAGTATGTGACCATTAGAGTCACGACTTTGCTTGGGGGGATTTTTCTTTTCAGTCAACTCCTCTTGTCTCAACATACTATCGATTCCCAGGTTGACCGTTTGCACCAGTATGCAGGGCATTGGGTAAGCAGCGTCCATACAGATACGGATAGTATTGGCAAATACCCTTCTATTAAAATGAATAACATATCAAAAATGGACAATCATTCCTTACAAGTGGAAGTGTTACAATATAAAGATGGAGAATATAATCCCTTGCTCATAGAGTTGATTAGTTATGATTCAAAAAGTGCCAAAATTATTGCTTTGGGACAAAATATGGAAGGCATTGTTTTCAAAGGAAAAGGACATTTTTCCAATGAAAAAAAATGGGAAATGCAGGACGTCGATATGTTGGGTGATTTTTACATGCAAGTCAAATTTGATTTTCAAAATTTCACAAATGTATTGTTAGAAGGATTTGATGAGTCTGGAACAAGTCTTTGGGAAACCCGATATATCAAGTTAAATCCAAAGGATAAAAACATAGGTATTCAATTGGTATCTGTTCATCAGGAAATGTTGAAAGACCCAGTTGAAACCTTGCTGGAATTAAGTCGAATGGGTTATAGTTATGTTGAGACTTTTGTATATGATAATGGCACATTTTACGGAATGTCACCAACGGAATTTCGTAAAGTAGTGGAAGCTCAAGGAATGCAATTTTTAGGATCGATGACATTTCATAACCTTCCTGCCTATAACTCCTGGGAGAGCTCAATGAAATGGTGGTCAAAATGTATCGACGACCATTTGGCTGCAGGGGTCAAGTATCTGACAACTTCCAACAATCAACTCAAGTCCGTAACGACCAAAGCAGAATTACAACGCTATTGTGACTATTATAATGCAATCGGTAAATTATGCAAAGAGAAAGGAATCACCTTTGCTTATCATAATCATGCAGATGAATTTAGGATGATCGAAGGAGTTCGGATTTATGATTATTTATTGGAAAATACCGACTCTGCTTATGTTTACTTTCAAGCTGATATTTATTGGATGGATGTCGGGGGTGTAAAACCTATAGGTTATTTTCGAAAACATCCCGGGCGATTTTTAAGTTGGCATATCAAAGATTATAAAGAATTAGGCGCAAGTGGGAAAATAAATTGGATGGAATTATTCCATGACCCCGATTTTGAATTACCAACATATATGGTCACAGAGGTAGAAGATTATTCTTACCCGCCGATGTTCAGTGTACAGTTGGCTTGGGAATATTTATACTATGAAATATTGGATTAGACTTCTTTGCAAGATTCTATGTAGTAACAAATAATAACTGAGTAGAACAATAAATATAAGTAAGCCGGGGCAATGTGGTTTGCGAATTTTAGTACATTTAATAAAATTTGTAAAGGTATGGTACGCAGTTGGTTCGAAATCCCGGCCTACTCATATTATTAACGTTAGGCAATATTTAAATATGATTCAAATTATTAGATTAATATCAATATTTTGTGTTTTTATCATTTTCTCAAATTGTAATAAGGAGAAGGAAGTGAAAACTCCTTTTGAAGAACAAAAATTTCCTATTATAGTTGATAATATGACTGGACAACACGCAGAACTTGCTTCAGCCAGTTGGTTAGGTTACGCTCATAATCAAGCTTATTATTTTGGAGAGCTTTTGGACACAATTATTTTAAAAAGACAAATAGACTTCAAAAGTGATTATTTTGCTAGTGGCTATGATTACGGGAATATACTAACGATGGATTCCGCTAGAGTTGGGATAAAAGTAGACACATCTCAAATTATCAATACTCTTGGTCTAAAATCTAATCCGGTTCTAATCTACAATAAATCTATTGACACTTTATTTATTGGTACTGACGGCGGAGTATACTTTATAACGGAAGGGAAAACTAAAACAGGAGAATGGAAACCAATCGAAAAGCATTACTTTCCTTTTTGTGGGACTGGTGTCATTTCAACCATTCTACCACCAAAGAAGGTGGTACTAAGTTCCGTGGTTAATTATAGTGGAGATTATAATACTAAGCTGAGAATTAAAATGGGTTCAAATTACTCAAATGAATATGATGGATGGATTAATGAATCCCAATTTGAAAGTGCTAAAGAATAATAGTGGAGAATAAAAAAACATTGCCTAACAATACCTAAACGTAATGCGGACTTTAGGGCAAAATCGAAAGGTCTGTGTATATTTATTGTGTCACTAAATCTTATGGATTTAGCTTTGGACAAGAAAAAATAAAACTAAACAATAAGCTTTAGCTTCGTGCTCAGACGGAAACGAAAAGTTTCCTTACTACCGCACTACGCTTAGCCGAGCCGTTAGCTGTAATCTGACCAAAAAAACGCAAATGGGAATATTTGACTTTTTCAAAAAAAATAAAGAAGAATCTGAAAATAAAAAAGCAGAAGTCCGAATTTTAGAGAAACCAAATTTTTCAAAAGTTAACATTGAGAAGTTGGAGGATTATTACGATTGGACATTAAATTATGGTGAGCGGAAATTGAACTTGGATTTAAACTTTGAAACCGATTCGACAAATCAAGCTGAATTAAATCAAATTATGGAATTCGTAAAAAAGATACCTGAATTTGACCACCAAAATCGGAATTACATAAAATCGGACTTTGAGCAAGACGTGAGTATGACATCGGACTATCTGAATTTCTACCTTGACGAACTTGATGAAAGTGAATTAGGTGGAATAATTGACTTGAAAAATCGAAAAAAATCGAGGAATAGTCTTTTAATGGAAGAACTGAACTTAATAAGAGTTGGAATTTATCCACAAGCTTCTTATTTCGCAACATTTGACTATTCGATTGACATTGATGGAGAACCTTGCAATCAGCTTTTAGTTTTGAATATTAATCAAGATGGAACTTTAGACTATATAACGTGGGAAAGTTGAAAAGACTACAGCTAACAATGTATATAAAAAATAGGCGAAACAGTAGTAAATTCAAGGCTTTTGGCTCTTATCAAAGTTTGTGCTTAGCCGAAAGTTTCGTGCTTCCAAACCGCCTACTTTTCATATACTAAACGTTAGCAAACATATTGCAAGAAAAGTCCAATCGGTTCGCAATTAGCCTGAATATCTAAAAAATAATAAGAGTTCGGTTCGGGCAATTCCGCATTTTTAAAATGGTTTCTTGGGGCTTGTTCCTTTCTCAAAATTCAGATATTTAATTAATAAATTACCTTGCCAAAGTTCACGGTCGGACAACACTCGGACGCAACTGTTGCGCAGACGGATTTGCGACTTTCTTACCAAAGTTTGGGCAAAGACCGAAAGACCAAAAACGTATACTTTTAAAGTTCGGCGGACTAAAAAAGAAACCATTTTAAAAGGGTTCGGGAAACTAATCAGTGTTCTGCGACGAGAACAAGGTTTGCGCTGCAACACGCTTGCTAACAATATGTATAATCCATACTGTCCGATTTTCCATCGGAAAATCTACGTATATTTAGAATGTTATCGTACGGCGGGAAATCCTACGGATTTCAAGGCCGTACAGATCATACACAAACCGTTGTGCACAATAAAAAAAATCTGATGAAATTTAATTTAATAACTCTTTTACTAATTTTGAGTTTAACCGCTTTCTCTCAAAAAAATACGGTGGAAGACATAAATAACTATGTTCAAAACATTGACTCAAATTCTGAGTTAAAATTAAACGAGTATGATTGGAATAAAATTACTGACAGTCATATTGACCACGGAGCAATATTAAAAATTTGGAAAAAAGAAAATCAAATTGTAAAAATAGAAGAGCAATTTGGAGCTTCATATGGCAGATATTCAAGATTAATATATTTAAAAGATAACAAGCAGGTTAAAGGAATTGAAACTGAGGAGAATTTTGGGTTTAAAAATAATGAGATTGATTATTCTAGTTTAAATATTCAATTTCGGATGGAGGTTTATGTTACTGGGTTTAATAAAATGATTGAAGAATATGAGTTTGAAGTACAAAAAGAAGGAAAAAGAAAAATGACTGAAACATACTGCGATTTAAATAGTGTTTTCGCAATTTTGGACGAAATAAAGGACTTGTAAAACTGTGCACAACAATGGCTATAATTAATGCGCAAGGTTGGGCTTTTTCTACGGATATTTTGTATTTGAAAGCCGCAAAACCTTTTTTATTTCCTTGTATTAATTAAATTTACAAGCAAAACAAAAGGTTTTGCTTGTGCGCAACTCGAAGTCTACGACTTCTTTCATCCGCACTAACCATAGCCGGAACGTTACCCAACATTTACAATAGCAATTTCCTGTTGATAAGTCTCAATATTTTATTGATGTTTAAATGTACTTATAATGTATCTTTAGCATATGGATTTTTGGGAATTTATCGGACTCATATCTTCAATATTTGGAATCATTTCATTCTTCAAAAATGACTTTTTGATTCTAAGCCTTTTAAAAAAAATCTAATTTTAGGGTACCCTAATTAAATTACTGAAAATCATTTAGTTAAACTTAAGTTTAGGAAAAGCTAATGTCTGACAAAACTATTACGTAAATGGACTTTACTTAGACGCAACTGTTGCGCAGATGGACTACTTACTCAAACGGACTCAAACTCTAAGCAATGAAAGAAAGACCTGTTTTATTTTTTGCAATTATTCTATCTATAATTGTTGAAGTTATTTTAATGGTTTTGGTTTATGACAAGATTGGTGGGGAGCGACTTCCTGTCCAAATTGGTAGATTCTTATTCCAACTAGTTTGTGTTTTTTTGATTTTAACCAATAAATCAAATACGGCTCTTTTTCTGTTAGCTGCTTACCATATTGTTTCAGGATTATTTGGCTTGTATTCTAGCGAGTCGACAGAACCGTTGGGACAAATATTTATTGCTTATCATTTTATAATTGGACTTATTATCTATTTCCACGATTGGATTGAGAGCAAGATTGGAATAAAAAACGTTGGGTAACAAAGCCTAAAATTCATTGCTTGCGGATTTCCTAACCGGAAATCAGCGCAAAAAGCTATCTTTAGGTTCGGCTGGATTGTCCTTCGGACGAATCACAGCAACGAACCTTAGCCCAACCGTTGTGTGTAAGTTAAAAAATAAAAATACTGAATGGCTGAAATTATTGAATTACGCAATAACCCGGAATTGAAAATAATTCTCAGTACGGACGGATTTGAAATCATTGATGTTTCAGAACCAAAAAACACAGGTCTGTATTCATTTGAAGAGTTAAAAAATGTAGAATTAACAGCAGAACGGACTGACAAGTTAATTTCCATACTAAGTTGGATTCTGGACTTCTTTACCGGTGGCGGTTCTATTGCCGGAAATTATAAAAATAAGGCAAATCTAAAATTGGAGATGGTTAATCAGAATTTAAAAATCTGGTTAGTAGATGCTGATTTTCAAAAAGCGCAGAGGATTGCACAAATATTGACCGAAAGAAAACCTACACACAACAGCACCTATAATTAATTACGGGCGGATTTTCCCTTCGGAAAATCCAAGTATATTTAGTATGTTTAGTGTGCAGACCGAAATCCTGTCGGATTTCACACCGCAACTAATCATAGCCAGAACGTTAGGGCACATATGAAAAAACCGATGAGAAACTTAATAATCATTCTGATTTTAATTTCACTTATTTCTTGTGGAAAAGATTTTAAGATTGACAAAAAAGATTTTGAAATTGTGCCATATAAAGGAACTGAAATTTTGATTTTTGAGTCGGATAAGCAAGACAGAGATACAATTTTCGTTGTCGGAATAGAAAACTACTCTTCACCTTTCGGGCCAATGGAATTATTTCCAGACGAACACGAAGTATATAGAGTGCAAACCAAGCGTACTGACCCAAATTACGACAGATATTTAGAAGGAAAGAGTTTAATTGAACTTGTCGCAGGAGAAGGCGGAACATCAATCTGGTTTGACATTGCAATGAAAAGGTCTTGGTATTATGGACAATATGTATTTGATAAATCGGAGTTTGAAAAAATCCCTCTGACTGAACTCAAGATAAACGATTTGACTTATAACGATGTCAAAGTAATTGAATCAGATGGTTCGTACGAGGAAAGAGATAATTATGCTGAAAGATTTTATTGGAGTGTCAAAAATGGAATTTTAGGACTTGACAGACGAGATGAAAAGTGGAGATTGATAAAAAAATACGTGCCCTAACACCGTATAAAATTAATGGCTAGTTCTCGCCTACTTACGAAAATCCTCGCGGATTTTCTATCTGGTGTTTATTTGCTAAATTAGGTGCTTCAACAAGCCACTAATCTTATACATAAACGTTAGGCACAATTTCAAATGAGCACGAAATGGAAATCGGAAATTAAGTGGATTCTATTTATTGGGGTATGTGCTTTAGTGCTCACTTTTATCATCTTGTCCCAATTTCAAAACTATAATTGGACTCTAGGATTCCAACACTCAGGATTACTCTGGATTTTATGGATTTTCATTTCGCTATTGGGTATAATAGGCGGGATTAACTATTTCATCAGATTTTTAATATCCAAAGAATACAATGGTCTTAAAAACCAATTGACTTTAATAATTCTGTCCATATCCGTTATTGGAATTTATGGAATTGCAAAAGTAGCGAATGGACTTGAAAAATATTTTATTCCCACCTCTGAAAAAACAGAATACGGATTTACCATTTATCCACCACTAACAGCCGACCCAGAACAATGGGAACAACTAAATGAACTTAAAAATCATGCTAAAACCGCATATGGACTTATGTTTCTCATGATAATTTTGCTAATTATAACAGCTGTAATTACATGGAAAAGAAAAAAAACTGCGCCTAACAATACCTAAACGTAATGCGGACTTTAGGCTAAAACCGAAAGGTCTGTGTATATTTATAATGTCGCTAAATCTTTGGGATTTAGCTTTGGACAAGAAAAAAATAAAACTAAACCAAAAGCTTTAGCTTCGTGCGCAGACGGAAACGAAAAGTTTCCTTGCCTCCGCACTACGCTTAGCCGCAACGTTGTGCATAATTTTGACCTTAATAGTATGAAAAGAAAAATTTCAATGTTTAAGCAAAATGGAATAAACTATATCCATCTTGATGATACTGAAATTTATTATAGAAATTTAGAAGGTGTCTATAGCTATCTAGAAAGTGAATATGACATAAACTATATGAATTTCGCATATGTAACTTTATGTTCAAGTACGCTTGAAGCGTCTTTGAATTATATAATATTTCACTACTATATAAACGAATTTGGACCTGTGGATTACAAAAATTTTGCGGATAGTCTAATAAACATTGGATTTAAAAACAAATTACACTCTACCCCAAACATTGTTACAAAATCGAAGTATTTTTTTAACGATGACTGTTTTACAATAAAAACTCTTGAGAAATTGATTACTTTAAGGAATAAAATTTTACATAAAAAACCCTTACTTCAAAAGACTGAACTTGATTTAGAAAAAGATTTAAAACTTGGAAAAGAGATTGAATTAAGAAACAATAATCATATTGAATTAATTACAAAAAAAGAATGTGAGCATTTCCATAAAGCAATTATGAATTTTAGAAATGAATTTATGAATCCGTTTTTAGAAAATGAATTATTAGTGTCTGATTTAGTTAAAGAGAAATAAAAACTATGCACAACAATGGCTATAGCAAATAGGGCATAAAGTGCTAAATTTAATGGCTTGGGCGTGTTTACTATGTCCACCAAATCTTTTGGATTTGGCAATTAAAAAAGAAAAATAATTACAAAACAAAAAGCTCTGGCTCGCAGACCAGACGGAAACGAAAAGTTTCCTTGCCTGCCCTACTTGCCATAGCCGTGACCGTTGGCAACAATATTGATAACCATCTAAAAATGACCCGAGAATTAACAAAAAGTATTTTAACATCTTACTTAATTGGAGCGCCCATTGGAATTTTGACAATTGTTAGTACGATATTCGCTCCATTACTGTTAACGGGAGAAGGACTTACATCAATCTCAATCATTGGTGGTTATGGAATTTCAACAATCGGATTGGTAATTTCATTTTTAATTGCCTTATGGATTGGAGGTAAAACGGCATATAAAAGTGCTAAAAAAGAAAAATCACTTTTATCAATTTCATTTAAATATTCCTCAATTGTGAATTTGATTATTTGGACAACTTTCTGTCTCATTATTGGACTGACCAGCGAGAGTGATAAATTTTTAACGATGATTCCTGCATTGTTAGCACTTGTAGTTTGCACAATTATAACAACATTTACTATAGGCTTATTGATTTCTTATCTTGTTAAGAGAATTATTAATAACTCAGACGGACAAAAAAATACTGTTGCCAACAAAACCTAAACGTAATGCGGACTTTAGGGCAAAAACCAAAGGTCTGTGTATATTTATAAAGTCGCTAAATCTTATGGATTTAGCTTTGGACAAGAAAAAATAAAACTAAACAATAAGCTTTAGCTACGTCGGCAGACGGAAACGAAAAGTTTCCTTGCCTCCGCACTACGCTTAGCCGCAACGTTAGCAAACATATTGCAAAAAAAGTCCAATCGGTTTGCAATTAGCCTGAATATCTTAAAAATAATAAGAGTTCGGTTCGGGCAAATCCGCATTTTTAAAATGGTTTCTTGGGGCTTGTTTCTTTCTCAAAATTCAGATGTTTAATTAACTAATTACCTTGCCAAAGTTTACGGTCGGACAACACTCGGACGCAACTATTGCGCGGACGGACTTGCGGCTTTCTTACCAAAGTTCGGGCAAAGACCGAAAGACCAAAAACGTATACTTTTAAAGTTCGGCGGACTAAAAAAGAAACCATTTTAAAAGAGTTTGGGAAACCTATCAATGTTCTGCGACAATACCAAGGTTTGCGCTGCAACACGCTTGCTAACAATATGTATAATCCATACTGTCCGATTTTCCATCGGAAAATCTACGTATATTTAAAATGTAATCGCACGGCGGGAAATCCTACGGATTTCAAGGCCGTACAGATCATACATTAACCGTTAGGGTACATTAAATAAAATGAGAATTCCAATCGATATTCCAAAATCCAAAACACTTAAGACACTCGTTTTTCATAAAAACGGATTCGATAAAGTATCTGAATATTTGACTGAATTCATTACTCTTTTTGCTTTGTTGTTATTACCAGCAACATTTATACTTAAGGAATATCAAAACCATAAAAGTATTATTTTACCAATCACAACCTTTATGGTTACCATATTTATTATTAGTGGAATAATCTACTCGATTTTTAATACTAGTAAACTAAGAATACTTACAGGAAAATCAATAGACAAAAATAAATCAGATGTTGAGAAAATATCTGAATTAAAAAAATGGAAAGTAATCGATGAAGGGAGAGATTATAAGACTTTACTAGTTGCTGATAAATGGAGTGGTTTTCATTCAGGAAAATTTTTGACTATTATTTTTCAAAACAATGAATTACTTTTTAATAGCTATTGTACAGATGTTTTCGGTGCAATAAGTCCATACCATTGGTTTGGAAATAGAAAAGTGGAAAAGGAATTTGTGTCGCAAATAGGATTATTAAAGAACGTACCCTAACAACACCTATAATCAATTGCGGACGGATTTCCCTTCGGAAAATCCACGCTTATTTAGTATGTTTAGTGTGCGGGCCGAAATCCTGTCGGATTTCACACCGCAACTAATCATAGCTAAACGTTGCCATTAATTTAAAACCGCAGTTCTGAAAACAATATTTGCTATATTCTTAAGTCTGACTTTCCTATTCATTAATCGGAATAGGAGAATGGAAACGACTGAAATACAAAACAGCAGTTTGACTGAAAAAAAAGATTGCGGAATTGATAGCGTAACTCTGAAAACAGAACGAATTGAAAAGAAACGCAAGTTTTTATTCTGGCCTTTAAGACATAAAAAAGTAATTGTGACTGACCGAATTATTGACGAAAATGGAAATCAAGTTTTTGAGAAAAAATCAGTTTTTATTAGCTCAATGGATGCTTCCGATACAAGAAAGTTCAATCGAATTAAAATTGTTGGAAATGAAATCTGGATTTTCCATAACAGAACGAACTATGATAAGGATGGACAAATAAAAAAATATAATTATTGTGGAGAATTTATCGGAACTAAAACTTGGGAAGATGGCGATTACTATAACCACTGAAATAAAAAACTAATGGCAACACCGTGTATAATTCATTGCTGGTTATAGCCTACTTACGAAAGTCCTCGCGGACTTTCTATCTGTGATTTATTTGCTAACTTTAGTGCTTAAACACGCAACGAAATCATACACAATACAGTTACCACCAATATGAAAAAAATAATTTTACTTGTCTTAATAATAAATTCAATCACAATTTCTTGTCAAGATAATATTAATAATAATTTGACACCAGAACATAAAGAGGTTAACGGGACAAAAATTAGCATCATACCTCCAGATGGATTTACAACTGCTTCAAATTTCTTAGGTTTTCAACAAACTCAAAGTGGTTCGAGCATAATGATTTTAGACATTCCGGGACCGTTTTCAGAAGTTTCTAAAGGGTTGACAAAAGAAGGATTGCTATCTCAAGGGATGGCTCTAAAAAAAAAGGAAAAATTGACATTAAATGATTTGCCAGCTATACTTCTAAAAGCAGAACAAAATGCTTACGGCAATATTTATACTAAATATATTCTTGCATTTGGAACAGAAAAAGAATCAATTCTAATAAATGGTACTTTTCCACAAAATATTGAAGATTTAAATCAAGTTCTCAAAAAATCACTTTTAAGTACAGTCTATGATTCTGGTAAAAATATCAATCCATTTGACACAGTTGACTTTGAAATATCCTCTGATGGAACTGATTTTATTTTTGCAAAAAATATATCAAATTCCTTAATATTTAATCGTGATGGGAAAATCCCAACAGAATCAAATGACAAAGCGTCGTTAATTATATTAAAAGCATTTTCAGAAGTAGATATTGAGGACAAAAAGCTTTTCTCAATGAATCGCATTAAACAATTACCTCTTGAAATTGAAAAAATAATTTCTATCGAACCTATTGAAATAGATGGAATTAGCGGCTATGAAATTGTGGCTGATGGAAAAGACAAAAAGACTGGGGATAAAGAAAAAGCTTATCAAGTTATATTAAATAGTGATTCACTTTATTATATGCTGTTCGGGTCTTCTGTATCAGATTTTGACAACAACATTGAGTTATTTAGAAAATTGGCAAAAACATTTAGGCGGAAATAAAATACTGGTGGTAACAATGCCTAAACGTAATGCGGACTTTAGGGGCAAAACCGAAAGGTCTGTGTATATTTATGAAGTCGCTAAATCTTATGGATTTAGCTTTGGACAAGAAAAAATAAAACCAAACCAAAAGCTTTAGCTTCGTGCGCAGACGGAAACGAAAAGTTTCCTTGCTACCGCACTACGCTTAGCCGCACCGTTAGCCATTATTTCTAATTAGCTTCTATGATATATTTAAAAGTTATTATTCAAATTATAGTAGGGCTATCAGGGCTAATCGCTTTATTTCTAGATTATAAATGGCATGATAAAAGAAAGAAAATTTTTAAAACACTAAGGAATTTACTAATTATATTATCAGTGTTATCCCTATTCATAGGCGTTATAATCACCATTAAGGATGATAAGGCTAAAGACATTGAGATTGGTAATCTGAAAAATGGGCTTAAAGATGCGCAAAATACTTTGTATGATATAAAATCAAACGGAGACACACTTAAAGAACAATTAAAACCATTTTTAGAATTAGCAACAAAAAAATATCCAAATCTTAAATCAAGTGAGGCCCTAAATAAGTTATCTGAAAGGTTGGATAATGTCGATGTTGAAATTTCAAATAGTAAAGAAAAAATCAATAATCTATCTTCCCAATTAAATGATGAAAGAAAAACAATAAAATTGTTTCATGCCCAAGTATATATTGAATTTTCTGGTAAATGGGACGGTGCACCTTATCCTTCTTGGCTGCAACCAAATACTGCCACTACATATTTAAACTGGAAAGACAAATCTGGTAATTTACCAACCATTAATTTTACTGCTAATAGAGTAAATTTTAAAACAATTGACAATCAAAACGCCGTATTTGAAAATAAACTAAGTGTCGAACCCGGAACCGCGCCCTTAGGAGAATTAATTGATATCTTAAAAGGTTATAATGAATTAGGATTTTGGTTTCCATTTGTTGATTCCGAAAGGTTACTTGAACAAAAAATTTTAGTTAATAAAGTTAGAATCACATTTTATATTAACGGAAGAAAAAATGGAGAGTTGTATTCCGAAAGCAAAACGGAAATCCCATTGAAAAAATCAAGCGAGAATACTCCGGGACTAACTATTGAGGGAAATATAACGGAATTACTAAAAGTGAAAATTTAAAAAACAATGGCTAACAATACCTATAGCAAATAGGGCATAAAGAGATAAATTTAATGGTCTGGGTTTATATACTAAGTCCGCCAAATCTTTTGGATTTGGCTTTTAAAATGAAAAAGATAAAAACAAAACAAAAAGCTTTGGCTACGAGCGCAGACGGAAACAAAAAAGTTTCCTTACTGCCCAACTTGCCATAGCCTAACCGTTGTGCGTCATTTTGAGAAAATGAATAGTTTAAATAAAATATCAGAGAAAGATTTTATCAATTGGATAATTGAATTCACTCAAGGTCTAGAAAAATCAAGTGTTTCAATTATTGGGTGGGAAGATGGAACTCATTTTGAGGAATTAAACAAAGAGAATGGCGGAATTTCAGAATCCGATACTCGATTGTTTAAGGAAAAGTTTATGGGTAAGAAACTTAATTCCAAAGACGAACTAATTGACCAGATTATTCAATTTCAGAAAAAGCCATTTTTAATGTCGAAAAATGGAAAATATCGATATGATTGGGACTTGCATATTTGGATTGGAAATAAACTAATAATATATAATGCTGATTTAAAAGAAGCGGAATATTATCACTTAAACTTAATTAAAAAAATGCTAGCAGCTGGTAAAGTACCGAGTTGGATAAAAAATGAAAGCCAACGAACGATGGAAATCTAAGCTAGTTTGCGCTGATGGGCTTATTAATATTTCGCAATGGAAATGTGCCAATCTTACACAAAAAAACGCCGCACAACAATGCCTAAACGTAATACGGACTTTAGGGAAAAACCGTAAGGTCTGTGTATATTTATAATGTCGCTAAATCTTATGGATTTAGCTCTGGATAAGAAAAAATAAAACTAAACAATAAGCTTTAGCTACGTCGGCAGACGGAAACGAAAAGTTTCCTTGCCTCCGCACTACGCTTAGCCGCAACGTTGTAAAACATTTAAGAAAAACCGAACTACGAATTGAAAAAAGGAACTTCAATAATAATTTCGATTGTACTAATTATACTTTCCTTTTGGCTCGGAATGAAAGCTGAGCGTGAATTAGCAAGTTGGGACGAAATCGGAAAACCAGTATTTGAAAAGGAACAAATATTCTTCCCAAATAAAAAAACCTCTCTTTATCTGAAAAGCAAAAATTGGGGATTGACTGCTGACCACAAAATTTCTGTGATTTCGACAAAGTCAGACCTTGAATTTCAACCTGACTCAATATCTGAATATATTTTTCACGGATTTGGCGGAATAATATATAAAGTGGAAAATAATACTCTGAAAATCTACTCGCATCAAAAACCGAAAATTCCACCGAAATTTGAATCGGAAATAAACGTGGAATTAATAAAAGTAAAGAATAATGCGGATTGGAATAAAATGAAAGAACAGATTGACAATAATTATCAGGAATTTGAATAAAAAACGTTTTACAACAATACCTAAACGTAATGCGGACTTTAGGGCAAAACCGAAAGGTCTGTGTATATTTATAAAGTCGCTAAATCTTATGGATTTAGCTTTGGATAAAAAAAGAAAAAGCAAAACAATAAGCTTTAGCTTCGTGCTCGGAAGGAAACGAAAAGTTTCCTTGCCTCCGCACCACGCTTAGCCGAACCGTTAGCAAACATATTGCAAGAAAAGTCCAATCGGTTCGCAATTAGCCTGAATATCTAAAAAATAATAAGAGTTCGGTTCGGGCAAATCCACATTTTTAAAATGGTTTCTTTGGGCTAGTTTCTTTCTCAAACTTCAGATATCTAATCAAAAAATTACCTCGCCAAAGTTCTCGCTCGGACTGACTTCACTCGGACGCAACTGTTGCGCAGACGGATTTGCGACTTTCTTACCAAAGCTCGGGTAAAGACCGAAAGACCAAAAACGTATACTTTTAAAGTTCGGTGGACTAAAAAAGAAACCATTTTAAAAGTGTTCGGGAAACTAACCAGTGTTCTGTGACAATACCAAGGTTTGCGCTGCAACACGCTTGCTAACAATATGTATAATCCATACTGTCCGATTTTCCATCGGAAAATCTACGTATATTTAGAATGTTATCGTACGGCGGGAAATCCTACGGATTTCAAGGCCGTACAGATCATACACAAACCGTTGTACACCATTTGAAAAAAACATTAGCAATCATATTGACCTTAATTGGTTTTTTAGCATTTGGACAAGAAAATAAACTTGACCAAATTGATAATGAAGTGAATTCAATCGAATTGGATTCCACTCTTGCTATGACCGAATTTGATTGGGTTGAGCTAACTGGAATAACGACAGATGGTGGCGGAATTCTAAAAGTTTGGCGGAATGATATCCAGATTTGTAAAATTGTTGAGGAAATCGGACTTTCTTATGGTCGAATTAGGACAATCATTTATTTAGAAAATGGAATACCAATCAAAATTATTGAAACTGAAGAAAATTTTGAAAAGACCAACGACGGATTAAATTACTCAAAATTAGAAGAGGTTTTTAAAGCAATAATCTATGTTTTTGATTGGGAAAATGATGAAAGCAAAATAATTCGGAAAGGTGAACGCTTTTATACAGAAGGAAACTGTTCGACTTTCGATTTTGAACCAGTGATTGAACGTGCTGAAAAAGCAACAACGGAATAAAAAAACGGTGTACAACAATACCTATAATTAATGCGGACTTCGTTCTTTATGCCAAGGTCTGTGTATATTTATGAGGTCGCAAAATCTTTGGGATTTTGCTTTCGAACTAAAAAAGAAAAAACAAAACCAAAAGCTTTTGCTTAGCGCGTAGCTGGGAATCCGTCGGATTTCTGCGCCGCACTAATCATAGCCTAACCGTTATCTTCAATTATGAATAAAAAATGGGAAACATATAACCCTCAATGGATTGTTGATATAGCAAAAGAAAAGATTCCTGACAAAACGGAAATAATTACGGCTTTGTCAAAGTGTGTAAAGTCTAAATCAGAAAGTAAAGCTTACATTTATTTCGTAAATGGAGAAAACCCTAATGAGCCTAATTCTGAATGGCAATTTCAAGAAAACATAACTCTTGAAGATAAAAAGAACGGAACGATTATTCTTGACGTACTAAAAGGAAATAAAATCGGAGGAGTAGAATTTTTAAAATACTTGAAATGAGCAGATACTTCAAGAGAAAATGGGATGAAACTAGAGGTGATGAATTTGACTTTTGGGGAAAATCAACTTGGTACTTTGAAGTAGGTACAGATGGATATCCAATTAAACAAATTGAACTTTACGAGAATGGTAACCGATTAAAATATCATTCCGAAAAGACTTTTGATGATTATGGAAGTCTAGGTTATCAAGCCTTGGATATTGATGAATTCAAGGAGTTTGAAATTGAGAAAGCTGAATTTGAAAATGAATGGAAAAAGTCAAACCCAAAAAAGGAACATCAAGAGATTCTTGATTTAATTTCTGATTATTTGGCGAATCATTATGACCAAAGGTTTGGACAAGCTATTTTCAATTTAGGAATAAATCAATTTGTAAATAAAAAACACCCTGAAAAGGAAGATTATAAAATTAGAGACATACATAATGACCAAGATAGTGTGATAATCGAACGGATTAAATCACAACTCGAATGGTTTAAAGAACAGAAAAAAAGAAGATAACAATTTGTATAATGCATATGCTCCCTTCGGGAAGCAAACGCACCATACAAGAGACGTTGGCAACAATTAAAAAACAAACTTTGAAATTAAAACTATTTTACAAGTATTTAACGATAGTATGCTCAATACTGATTTTAGCAGTTACAATTCCTTACTTAATAAATTTTAATGGTGGGCTTTCTGATAAAACTGAAGTTTGGGGTGCTTTTGGAGATTATTTTGGTGGAATACTAAACCCTATTCTAGCAATAATAAACATTGGAATTTTAATTTATCTGACTTATTTGGTAAATAAAATTGACTCTAACAGAGCAAAGGAGGAACTTGAAATTCAAAAAAAAATTGCCCTTTATGGATTAAAGCATGATGTATTAAAAGAGTTTAATAATAATTTAGCAAAATTTCAACCTGAACTGGTTCAATCGAATGAAAATTCAGAGTTAAATATTGTATTATATCGCAACGAATTCTATTCATTAATAGAATCTTACTCTTATTTATTTCCGACTATTAAGAATGATAAAAAAAGTCCATTATCAGAAATAATGCTTGTTCTTTCAAATATTGCTGGAGAGAGATTCGAAAAAGGAAATGACTTTGACATTAAGAACAAATTGAAACCTAAATTATTGGAATTTATTGATTTGAAAATTGAATTTATTGCAAAAATTCAAAAAAGTGTACTGGAATAAATAACTAATCGAAATAATATGTTCAAAAGAATTTGGAAAGACCCAGTTGGGAGTAAAATAATTGCTTGGTCAATCATAGGTCTAATTGGAATAATTTCGGTTAAATTAACGAGTCTAGCTAAAGGAATTACTTTCCAACAAGCTTTAAGCGATATCTACGAATTTAAAGTGAGAATTGTTTATGTCGCATTAATAGTTTTAGTGTCTTTCATTATGTTTCGAGTTTTTAAGAAAAAAAGAAGTTATTACTCGAAAGCTCAAAACAAATTGAGAAAGTTTAATAGAAGTCTAGACCCTGAAACTGGAATTTTGTACAAGTGGAAAGTCTATTTTAAAAGCAATGGAGACCCTTTTATTGCAGATTTAGAGTTTTATTGTACAAAACACGATGACATTCCTATTAGGTTTGTCGGAAATAATTGTCCAATGAATGGTTGTAAGAATTCAAGGGTAAGACTGGATGAATTCGGAACTAAAAATCACATAGAATCAATTGTAATCAATGAATGGGAAAAAATTAACAGCTAACTATATCTATGAATAAAAGTTACTTGAAATGGCAAGATATTAGAATTAAACAATTGGGATATGCCAACAATTTAATTATTGCATTAGCTGTTGCATTACTTGGATTTGCAATTAATTTTATCCAAACAGAAGATTTAATATTAAGTAGTTTTCAGAAAAAGCTTTTCTGGATAGCCATTTCTTTAATAATTATTTCAATTGGACTTGGAATATTTGTGATTTTAAATAGACTTGAGGATTTTAAACTAACAGCACAAATCGCTAGAAAAAGGGAAAAGAACGAAAGAGATGGAATTGAGGATGACAGACTGAAGTCTGAAAAAATGGGAAAAAAAACTTGGAATAGCTTTATATGGCAAATTGTGACATTTCTTGTTTCTTTTCTTTGTTTATTGATATTAGTTCTGATTTCATTAAAAGAAATAATTATATAAAAATAACTGTAGCCAACACCGTATATAATTTATTGCTAGCTTCCTGCCTACTTACGAAAGTCCTCGCGGACTTTCTTGGTCGGTAATTGTTTACTAAATTAAGTGCTTAAAACACGCAACAAACCATATACAACAACGTTCTACACCATTTAAAAAAAGCATTAATCATAGCATTAAGTTTAGTAATCGGAATAACTTCTGGGTGTAAAAACAATAACTCCTTGAATTCAAAAAATATGACTGAATTACCAAATTTTAAATACCAACCGAACGCGCTCGAATTAGGAATAATCGAAAAGAAGAATATTGAATGTCCTGTTTGCGAAGAAAAACGAGAATATGTTTACTCTGGCGGAATTTATGCTGAAGAGGAAGTTGAATTTATATGTCCATGGTGCGTTGCGGATGGAAGTGCAGCTAAAAAATACGATGGAATATATATTGACGATGCTTCCTGTGAAGAAGTTTCGGACGAAAGTAAACTGACCGAGTTAGTTACGAAAACACCGAATTACATAAGTTGGCAACAAGAAATTTGGCTTGCACATCATGATGATTATTGCTCATTTGAGAAATACGTTGGATGGAAAGAAATTGAACATCTAAAAGAAAATTTATCTGATGATATTGAAAGAATAAAAACGGAATATGGATTATCGCAATCTGAATTTGAGCAGTATTTAGTAAATGATGGCGGAATGCAAGGTTATTTATTTAAGTGTTTGCATTGCGACCAACATAGATTGCACATTGATACGAATTAGTGGATTTAGAAAGATAACGCAGAAAAACGGTGTAGAACAATGGCTATAATTAATACGGACTTCGGGATTTACGCCAAGGTCTGTGTATATTTATGAAGTCGCAAAATCTTTGGGATTTTGCTTTCGAACAAAAAAGAAAAAGCAAAACCAAAAGCTTTTGCTTAGCGCGTAGCTGGAAATCCGATGGATTTCTGCCCCGCACTAATCATAGCCCAGACGTTACCTGCAAGCAAAATGAACAAACTGTATATTATTATAATTCCATTCTTATTGTTGTTTCAGACTATGTTTGCACAAACGAAAGAAATTAAAGGAGACACAGCTTATTGGTATAAAAGAAATATTGAATTTCAAAAAACTCTGGACTTAAAAGATTTTGAAAAATCACAAGATGAATTCAATTTTAGATTTTGGAATCACGGACAAATAATTGAAATTTCAAAAGACAGTTCTGAAATATCTGGCTCAATTGTCAATTATATTTATCACACTAAAAAACCTAACAAAAGTCAAAGAGAAACGCTTACTAGTAAAACTCTACTGACATCACAACAATCAAAGAATATTTATGACATTTTAAAGAACTCTAAAATTTTAGAATTACCATCAGATGAAAATATAGAGAAATGGAGTCAAGGGATGGACGGAATTACCTATATCATTGAACATTCGGACAAAAAAAGCTACTGGTTAAAAAACTACTGGACACCGACTTCGCAAGACTCAATTCCAGAAGCAATTATTGTGTTAGATTTAGTAAAGAAACTGTCGGACACATTAAACCTAAAAGATGTTTATAAATCATTTAAGAAATCATTACCTAAGAAAGGCTGTTATAATTCTGGAGGAATGGTAAATATGTGTTATGCATCAAATTCTTTTGAGCTAGGATATAGCGGAGCTACCAAATTACCTTTAGGTTTTTATTCATCTTATTCTGCAACGTATATAGGCGAAACAAAAATAAATGGAGGTGCTTCATTACAGTATAATTTTGACAATAACGGATTTCATCATCTAAACCTTCAAATTGCCAAATGGAATATTTTCTACAAAAATTCAAGTCCATCCGATTACATAGCATATAATTATCAGAATAGAATTCTTGATTTAAATAATATAAAAAGTGAATTTGAAAATCATCAATTGAAGTACGGCTTAAATCTAAAAAAGAACTTTAGTATAGGTGCTGGATTAGACTATTTAAGTAAGAATTATGGCAAAATTGGAGGCCTTTTATATGCTTCTAAATGGTTTTCTGAACCTAAAA
This sequence comes from Maribacter sp. LLG6340-A2, assembly GCF_045057105.1. Classification (GTDB taxonomy): domain Bacteria; phylum Bacteroidota; class Bacteroidia; order Flavobacteriales; family Flavobacteriaceae; genus Maribacter. The sequence continues at coordinate 1,067,179 of NZ_CP159332.1, forward strand.
TAAGCACGACATTTTCAACATCAATATTCGACAGTCGAATTAATTACAAAGCTGAAATCTTTAAAGATATTAACTTTAGAAGTGCATTTCTTGTGAACAGAATTTCTATCGGAATAGCCTATGAAGATTTTATGGAATATAAAGATTTGTATTTTAGTTTTAGAGTAATGATTTAAAAATGCCAGCAGGTAACACCGTGTATAATTAATTGCTTTGGCAAGTGCTTATTTGGAAAATTCCTTCGGAATTTTCTCGCGTTCGTTTTTGTTTACTAAATTAGTTGCTAAAACACGCAACTAACCATACACAAAACCGTTAGCCACAATTTAAGAAAATGAAATTCTATACTTCAATTTTTGTACTGCTTTTTGTGTTCGGATGTAAAGACAAATCTGAAGTGACTAGTGGAAAGGTTAAATCGGATACTGTTCATGAAATCATAAAAAATGAAAATGATTTCCACCCTCTGATTGACTTGATATTGAATAGAATACATCCAACAGAGGTTAAACTATATAAAATTATTGCAGAAATAGATTCTACTCTAATTCCAAGGCTCACCAATTATCCTGAAAGTTTGGACAAAAGAATAACTGATATAAGCCAATTAAGCTTGTTTAATCGATTTAAAACCAAAACTTCTAAGTTCGACCTAAATACCAATAAGTTAAATCCCAAGAGTCGAAATTTGATTAGAAGAGAACAAACTGGAAAGGACACTTTACGGATAATCTTTAATTCTTTTTTAGGCAGTTCAAAGGACAGTTTAGTTGTGACATCAATTGGATTTGTTTATCCTAAAGCCTCAGGTTGGGAGGAAATAGTTTTTTTCGAAAAAAAGGACAGTTTATGGGAAATAGCTAAAAGATTTAAAACTGTTGATTATTAGAAACTGTGGCTAACAATACCTATAGCAAATAGGGCGTAAAGCGCCGTATTTAAAGGCTTGTGCGTGTTTGTTAAACCCGCCAAATCTTTTGGATTTGGCAATTAAAAAAATATAGATAATTACAAAACAAAAAGCTCTGGCTACGAGCGCAGACGGAAACGAAAAGGTTTCCTTGCTGCCCAACTTGCCATAGCCGAGACGTTGTAGTGCATTTAAAAAATGAGTGACAAACAATCAAATTTTGACAAATTATTTGGACTACTAAGTTTGACCAAAACTCAAACTGAATTGGTTTCGGAATGTATTGCACTCAAGAATTCCGAACTGACTTTCCATTGCTTTGATAATAATCGCAAGGTTACGAAGGAGCATATTTACGACGTCTATAAAATGCGATTTGGACTGGAGGAAAATTTAAGACCTGACAATCATTTCGTTATTGGATATCAGGACTTATTACCCAATCTGGAGAAATCCGGATTGGAATTTATCAATGTTTCTTCGCTAATGACCAAAAAGGGAGGTTTTCTAGTCTTTTCGGACTATGAATACTCAATATTCGTTGGGATTTTAAAATCAAAACGGAATCTGGACGAAGTCAGGGAAAAACAAAAAGGATTTGAGCGCCTCTACAAATCAACGATATTCGAAAATGGAATAATAAAATAAAAACGCACTACAACAAAAGCTAAAATTCATTGCTTGCGGATTTCCTAAACGGAAATCCTGGGCAAAAAGCTATCTTTAGGTTCGGCTGGATTGTCCTTCGGACGAATCACAGCAACGAACCTTAGCCCAACCGTTGTAACACATTTGACTAACCCGAAAAAACAGTAGTTAAGAATGAAGATTTTGATATTTGGAGCTTCTGGTTCTGGAACCACGACTTTAGCAAATGAAATTAAAACAAGGACAGATTTTAAGCACTTGGACGTTGATGATTATTATTGGAAAAAAACCAATCCACCTTACCAAATAAAAATACCTTTAAATAAACGGAATGAAAATCTCAAAATTGACTTTAAAAAATTTGAGAATGTTGTTGTAAGCGGTTCAATGGTAAGTTGGGGAAAAGAATGGGAAACAGCATTTGATTTGGCTATTTTCATGCGATTGGAAAATACTGAAAGAATGGAACGATTAAAAAAACGTGAAAATCAACGTTATGGAGAAAAACTTCTGACCGACAAAAAAATCCGAAAAAACTCAAATGAATTTTTGGAATGGGCAAACCAATATGAAAATCCAAATTTTAAAGGTCGTTCCTTAAAAATTCATAACAATTGGATGGAAATGCTGGATTGTAAAGTTTTAAGATTAAATGGAGCAACTGAATTGAGTAAAAAAGTGGAAATAGTACTGAACGAAATAAAAACGTGTTACAACAATGTATAACCGCAATTACGGCGGATTCGACTACGTCCGAATCCACTCGGAATTGCTAAAGTCAGTGTTTAATCCGATAATTTTGGCTAATTTAACCCGTAACTGACGGTTATACGAGACCGTTGTACGCAATTTGAAAAAACTAAAATGGAAGGAATAGGAAATACGCCACTTGTCAAACTAAGACATCTCACCAATTCTTATTCCGCAGATATTTATGTAAAGGTTGAGGGAGCAAACCCAACCGGAAGTATGAAGGATAGAATGGCACTGGCTATGATTGAAGGTGCTGAAAGGAGAGGTGAATTGAAACCTGGCGGAACTGTTGTTGACTATACGGGTGGAAGTACTGGAAGTTCCTTAGCAATGATTTGTTCTGCGAAAGGCTATAAAGCACATTTTGTTTCGTCTGATGCTTTTGCTGAGGAAAAACTGCAAACAATGAGAGCATTTGGAGCAGAACTTGAACTGATTCCGAGTGAAAATGGAAAAATAACAGCTAGAATTATTGATAAAGCGCTCGAAAGAGTTCAAGAAATTGCAAAGCAACCAAATACGTTTTACACTGACCAATTCAAAAACATTGACAATCGCAATGCCTACCATAAGATGGCTTATGAAATAATGGATGTATTAGGAAGCAATATTGATGAATTTATAACGGGCGTAGGAACTGGAGGATGCTTTTCAGGAAATTCGGAAGTATTTAAAAAAGAAATCTCTGGAATTAGATGTATTCCAATAGAACCTTTTAATGTAAGAACATTATCTGGTGGAGATACAACAGGAACTCATAGACTCGACGGAATGGGAGCTGGATTTATTCCTGAAATTTGCCGACTTGATTTAGCAGATGAAATAATTTCAGTAAAAGATGAAGATGCATATGAAACGGCTAGAAAATTAGCAAGAATTGAAGGTGTTTTTGGGGGCACTACATCTGGTTCCAACGTTTGGGCTGCTTTACAAAGAGCAAAAATAATTGGAAAGGGAAAAACTATTGTAACTGTTGTTTGCGATTCAGGATTGAAATACCTGAACGGAGATTTATATAAATAAAAAACTGCGTACAACAACGGCTATAATTCATTGCGGCGGAATTTTCCACTGAAAATTCCTACCTTTCTACCATCGCTTGGTTACGGCGGAATGGTCCTAGCGGACAATTCCACAACGAAACCATAGCCCAACCGTTGTAGCACATTTACCAAAACCAACTAAATGATTGAATTTATACTTTCGACTTTAGCAGAATTTGGACTAATTCGCGAGGATTACAAACATCGGAAACGAATTAGTAAAAAAGAAAAAGAAGATGGTGTTAAAAGACCTATTCAGAAATATTTTTTACAACCGAGTTCAATTATGGTGATTTCGCTTTTAGTAGTTGGAAGTATAAGCGCATTTCTATTTTTCGGTTACCAAAGAACGTCTATCTATCCTGATAAAACTGAAAAAGAAATAGCTGAAATTAGTGAGAGAATGGAAAATTGGAATGAAAAGTTCGGAAAATATCCAACGGACCTTAATGAATTAATCGGAAATAGTCCTTTAAGACAAGGTTGGAAAAAAGATGCTTGGGATAGAGAATATAATTTTGAGGTTATGGAAAACGGAAAAGGATTTTTAATAACGTCTGCTGGTTCGGATGGAAAATTTAAAACGGAAGATGACATTAAATCGGAATAAAAGTGGTTTAAAAATTATTGGACTTTATATAATTAGCTTAGTCTGTATATTTTTCTATTTTTTAATGGATTACCATAACGTCATCTTTGTACTCTATGAAAAATGGGATATGAATCCCGATGGCAAGTTTACTACACTTGTTTTTACTGGATTACTTCAATATGGATTATTAATAGTTGGTATATGTATTTTTTCAACGCTGAGTTTTATTCTAATCAGAGAGAAAATTAAAAGCGAATAAATAAAAACGTGCTACAACAATGGCTAAACGTAATGCGGACTTTAGGGGAAAGCTGAAAGGTCTGTGTATATTTATAATGTCGCTAAATCTTATGGATTTAGCTTTGAACAAGAAAAATAAAACTAAACAATAAGCTTTAGCTTCGTGCGCAGACGGAAACGAAAAGTTTCCTTACTACCGCACTACGCTTAGCCGCACCGTTACCACACATTTGAGAAAACCAATGAACGAGAATAAATTTATTGAAAAATTCCAAACTAAAACTAACTCTGAATTAGAGTATATTTTGGAAAATAAAGAAAAATATAATGAAAAAGCGATTTCTGCATCTATCCATATTTTGACAGAACGAAATGGAAAAACTACGAAAATAGAAACGGTTGAAAATGAAATACAAATTGCGAAAGAAAAAAAGATAGTTCAGCAGAAAAAAGTGGCTGAAGAAACAAAAAAGAAAAGTTTCTTAACAGTAGACCCAAATGCACCTGAATTACATTCAAAAAAAGTAATTATGCTTTTTTCTGCAATATTCTCGACAATTTTCGGAGCTGTATTGCTGATGTACAATATGAAACAAACCGATAATTCAAAAGGTAGAATTCAAGTTTTGATTTTTGGAATTTTATACACAGTTGCGACTATTGCAATTATAGATTTATTAAATATAAAAACGAATCTTGCTTTAATATTTAATTTTGCAGGAGCAGGAATTTTGACCGAATATTTTTGGAATAAATTCATCGGAAAGGAATTTAAATATCGAAAACGAAGTTGGGTAAAACCAGCAATAATTTCTGTTTTAATTGTCATACCGATTTTTCTTGCGATAATATATGGCGGATAAAAAACGTGTGGTAACACTGTATAAAAAAAATAGCGCGAGCATTTGCAAACACAGAGGTTCGGGCATTTTTTCGAGGTCGCCAAATTTTTAAATTTGGCTATTTGAGAAAAGAAAGATAAATAGAAAATTTAAAAATTCGGCTCGAGTTCAACCGAATGAATAGCGCCCTTTTTCAGCACTACTTTTCATATACTCGACCGTTGTAGTGCATTTAAAAAATCATTTGAACCAAATTAAATGAACGAATTTTTAGAACCGATTTTACTAAAAGAAAAATTCATTTTTGATGGAACTATTGACGAATTGAATGAAAGGATTCGATTAAATAATGACAAGAAATTCAGGACGAAATGGTCGGAATCGAACAGGTTTGAATTCTTTGCAAAATGGTCGTTAGGAACATTGATGTTTAGAGGTTTTCCAACTGCTGTGGATGGAATTAAAGGTTTTGCGGAATTGAAACGTATTGGAGAGAATAAAACTCAAGTGCTGATGAAAACTAAGGTGCGGATTGAATTGTATTTCTTTCTAATCATTCTGACTATCATTTGTGTTGCTGGACTTGTCACTCAGTCGGACCTCCCAATTTGGCTTTTATTGCTGATTCCTTTTGGACTTTTATGGTTCTGGTTTGTTTACCGAATTCAGGAGAAAATGCTATTTAAAAAATTGCGGGAATACTTAGTAGGCGGAAAAAAAACGCACTACAACAATGCCTAAACGTAATACGGACTAAAGGGCAAAACCGAAAGGTCCGTTTATATTTATGAAGTCGCTAAATCTTATGGATTTAGCTTTAGAACAAGAAAAAATAAAACTAAACAATAAGCTTTAGCTTCGTGCGCAGACGGAAACGAAAAGTTTCCTTACTACCGCACTACGCTTAGCCTAGACGTTGTGTTTCATTATATAAGACAACCGTGCACATACAAAATGATTGATAAAATGAAAATTCCTAAGATAAAATTGATAACTCTACCAGAAACCGAAGATGCAAAAAATGCGGTTGGATATAAATGGAATGAAATTGCAGGAACAAGACATTATCTCGGAGGGACACCAGACGGACTAGACGAAAAGGATTATCCTATTTGTGATAGTTGTGGAGAGAAAATGACTTTTTACGCACAGGTTGACTCAATTGGAGATAAATATGATTTAGCAGATTGCATGGTGATTCACAATTTTGTATGCTTTGATTGTTTTGAGGTCAAATGTCAATTGACACAGACCATTGTTTAAAGTTACAGACTTGTAAAAAAGATTGAAGGATGCGGCACTATTTGAAATTTGAACGGATTATTTAAGAAATTAAATGACTGAACTAGAATTAAAAAATAAGATATTAGAGATTTTCAATTCAGAAAGGAAAAATCCTTCTGCTGATTTTAACGAATCACATTTTATGGACTTTTTGACTTATCCTGCTCATCCTAAAAACACGATAAAAAATTCATTTAAAGGTGTAAGAAAATATTACCGATTTATGGATAAACTGGAATTAGAATTCGGAATTTGTTTTTCGCTCCAAGATTTAGATAAATATTATAGTGTTGACCAGTTGTGTAAAAAGGTTCTCGACAGAATCAAGAAAGGTAAAGGGAATAATATGATTCTAAAAAGGAGACTTGAAGAGAAAGAGAAGTACTATTTAGAAATTGTATTAATCCTGATTATAGCAGGTGTTTATTATTGGCAGGGTATTAACTGGATTTCAATTTTGCTTACTATTGGATTCGGAATTGTAATATATTGGATATTAAGTAGTAAATTATACAGTAAGAGACATGATAAGAAACTTGCTGATAGAATATTAGATAAGAAATAACGAAAACACAACAATATGTATAGTGCATAAGGGTTTTCGAGGTTTTTGAGCGTTTACGCTCGCCTCAAAATTAGTGGGTAAACTGATAAGTTTGAGCACCGTAATCCCTTACGACACCATACATTAAACGTTGCCAGTAATGTTGAAACACAAAAAAATTATAATATTAAATAATCATTTTAACTACATATTTCCGTTTTAAAATATATAATTACCAAAACCAAAAAAATTATGAGGCGACAACATTACCTTTTAACACTTATCATACTAATAATAGGTTGTGAAAAAGTAGATACCTCCACGGAAAAGCAAATAGATATAATAGATGAAGTTTTAGAAAATGAAGATATCGACATTTCTTACATAATAGAAAATCCTATTATATATGAGAGTGTGAATTTCACCTTATCTATTAAAAATAATGAGCTCGGTATATCGAAAATAGAAGCTCAAATTGCCGATGAAATTGTTGCTCAAGTCGAAGACGGCAAAGAATTGCAGATAAACTTGAACCCTGATAATTTTCCCGCAGGAGATACTATGTTGACCTTAAAAATTACAGATGCAAATGGTAATATTACCCAACATAATTATCCTATAAGCTTTCACAGAGTTCTATTGGAATTACATTTAAAAGAAGACTTTTTTTTACCACCTCAATTTGTTGATTTTTATTTTTTCGCATCAGCTATAGATGGAACACTACTGGCATCAAGAAAAATTGACCCCATATCCCAAAATTTCAAATTGACAACACCAATAGATATTTCACTAGAAACGCCTTATTCGCTTACCTATGTAGCTATAGCTAGAGATATAAATAATACGTATACATCAACCAATTTATTTACAATTAAAGACCTCACCAGGAACAATTTACCTTTATTTTCACCCAAAGGAATATTATTTTACGGTGCTGCGTCAAGAAGCGAATATAGCACTAATGGATTCCCCGATGATGATGTAATCAATATCGGTACCGTTTTGCCAAGTTATGGATATGATGTAGGGTATTATTCCAACACAAAAGCCTTCATAGTGGACGATATTGAAATGAATTTTGTAGATAGGGATATTACGAATTACTATGTTCCCTATCATAATTTATCTCAAAACGATTACGCTTATATCTGGCTTAATAAACAAGATCTGTCGTCAGATTTTGTATTGGACTTCGATAATTTAATTAGGGATGGTATAGAGTCAAGAATTTTTGACGCTTCTTACAATGATGGCAAAGGAGATGGTAGATTTGGCTATTTGACCATATTGGGTTATAATAACTCCCAAGATTTTCAGGATGGTATTTTTCATTACCTATGGCAAAGAAACCATGTTATAGATGCCTCATTCCCCACAGTTAATACCATACCGTATTTTTTAAACACAACTTTTGAAAAATATAGTCATGTTTACCAATGGGAAGACTATTATACAAATAGAATAGGGGTACCATTAGAATCTTATAATATCCCTACATGGTCATTTGAATATATTCAAAATGGAAAAGAAATCGACATTATTAAAAATGGAGATGGGCATACTTCAGGCAAGATTTTTTTAAATAATTTAAATGATGAAGCCATTATAAATGGTAAAAGAACCATTTACAATTGGAGTTACCTCTTTGACAGCCAGAATACTGAAAAGATAATTTTACCTGAATTACCAGATGATCTAAAGAATTCAGAGTTTGGGAGTTTACATAGCTCTAACAGCCTTTTAATAGAAAGGGTACTACTTAATAGTTATGATGGTATCTTAAGTTATCCAGATTTTTTGGATAAAATCATAAAAACGAATGAAAATATTTTAAAAGTTACTCCTAAAGTTGAAGCTAAATTTATAAACAGGAGGGGAAATCAATGGGTAATAGAAAGCGATAAGTTCTTCTACTGATTTCTTTTGTTTGAAGAATTTATTGATAGATTTTTCTCTTTAATTATTTATATAGGTCAAAAGCAAACTTAATTAAAGACCGATTTAAATTTTGAAATAGTTTTGATAAAAAACACTACTGGCAACACGGTGTATAATTAATTGCGGTCGGATTTCCCAAATTGAAAATCCTTGCAATTAACTATCTTCGGTACAGGCGGACATTTTCCGTTGGAAAAGTCCGCAACCAATCATACACAAGACCGTTATCTGCAAGCTCAAAAATGATTAACTACGACAAAATATTTCAGATTAGTGAATCTCATTCAAATAGACCATTCAGAGGGAAAATCGAGAACTTTGACTTTGCCGAACCTGAAATTTCGAGAGGAGAAAAAGACTTGACTGAAATTGTTCCTGTCAAACATACCATGGGCGGAAAAACTCTATACGATTTTATTTGGACAACAAACGCATTCCCATTAATTGTGAGTAAAAGAGTAATTGAATTGTTTAAATCAAACGCAATTACTGGATGGAAAACTTATGATGTCAAGGTTTACTCAAAAAAAGACGAGTTAATAGACGAAAAATATTTTGGGCTTATAATAACAGGTCGTTGCGGGTATAGGGACTATTCAACAAGCTCAATCGTTATGGACACAATCGGAGTTACAACTGAGCCTCATTTAAAAGGACATTATTTTAAAGATGACTTTTGGGACGGTTCGGATTTGTTTATGTCTAACCCAGATGAAAAGGGAGAATCAACTATGTATCGATTTTGTAGCGAAAGAGTAGTTCAATTATTTGAAAAAGAGAAAGTACAAAATATCGTGTTTAAAGAAGCGACTGAATTAACTATGTCTATTTCTTCATACGAAATTGAGTTATACGAAATTGTGTTAACTGAGAAACAGAAGATAGAAATCGAAAAGTTAAAAACCAGCAGATAACAATACCTAAACGTAATGCGGACTTTAGAGCAAAACCGAAAGGTCTGTGTATATTTATAATGTCGCTAAATCTTATGGATTTAGCTTTGGACAAGAAAAAATAAAACTAAACAATAAGCTTTAGCTTCGTGCGCAGACGGAAACGAAAAGTTTCCTTGCCTCCGCACTACGCATAGCTAAACCGATGATGTTGCATTCTCCTACGTCGACCCTATGTGCTACATCTCGTACCTCGATTCTCGCACAAAGGGAAATGCAACATCATCGCAGCGCTATGACAGATTACATAAAGCCGTAGGATAAGAGGTCATTTGCCAAATACGACGCTTAACGGAAGAAAACAACCCAACATATCAAGTCACTATATGTAATCTGGACCGGGTCATTTTATTCCCAATACAATCGAAAACCAAAAAAGGTTTTCATTATATTTCCATAAAATAACCCGGACTACACATAGCGCTGCGTTGGCAAACATATAAGATGACTCTAACAAAGAAGGAAGAATACGGTCAAATTGAACTAACCTCTAAAAAAATTATAAAGGTTATTGGCGGATTGAATCCATTAGAATTAAATTCTTCTGACTTGTTGATTATTGGCGAATTTACAACCGCGAATGGACCATTTATTGACGATTGGTTTCTGACATTAATAACAGAAAGCGAATGGATTGAAATTCCAATGTATACCGACGGAATGACGGAATTTTTAACTGATTTAGGAAAAATACTTAATGCGGATTTAAATGCTCAATTGACAAATAGTGCCGATTGGAAAACTCGAATTATGTATCCGACTGAATTTAAAGATAAAGAACTTTATGTAGTCGAGGACGAAATACCAAATTCGTTTTTAGGAAAAGTAAAAAAACAAGTAACAGGTGGAAAGTCGATAAGAAAATTATCTTCCGACATTATAAAACTTGTAGAAAAATAAAATACGTTTGCCAACAATGTATAAAAATAATTGCTCAATTTTGGGCTTAACCAAAGGTAGTTGCAAGTTTACTACGTCTGATTTTCCTGCGGAAAATCCTCGCACGTAAACCCGCAACTATTCTTATACGTAACCGTTGCCAACAAGCTGACAAAAACACTCTGAATTGAAAACCAAACAATCATACCTGAAAGGAAAATCTGTTTTTATAGTTTCATTACTTGTAATCGGAATTACAATTCTGACTGTTTATCTGACTGGAATTAATTACAATCGGAGTTTGACTTCAAATCTCTATTTGTCACTTGGAATTATAGCTACAGCACTATTCCTATTTATGACTTACGGACTCTATACTGGAATTGGACTGATTGACAACTTTCCAAATTTTCGGAATTTCCAAACGGGCGATTTGACAAGCGGAGCTTCACCACATATTGATATGCCTTCGATTGACGTTGGAGACGGAATTGGCGGACTGATATTATCAATTGTATTATGGATTGCGATGTCGATACTTTTCGTGGTTTTACTAATCGTATTAGAAGCTGTTTTTTGGTTTTCTTTATTTATAATTTTAGCAATGCTTTACTGGATTTTCTTTAGAGCATTGAAATTTGTTTTTAATAAATCAAAAGATACGAAAGGAGATATTGGAATTTCAGCAGTTTACTCGCTGACTTACACTCTACTCTATGTTGGTTGGATATTCGGAATCGTATATCTGACTGAAATAATAAAATAAAGCCAGTTGGCAACAACGTGTATAATTCATTGCTAGTACAGGCTTACTTACGAAAATCCTCGCGGATTTTCTATTCGGTTAGTATTTGCTAAATTAGTTGCTGAAACACGCAACGAAATCATACACAAAACCGATGATGTTGCATTCTCCTACGTCGACCCTATGTGCTACATCTCGTACCTCGATTCCCGCACAAAGGGAAATGCAACATCATCGCAGCGCTATGACAGATTACATAAAGCCGTAGGATAAGAGGTCATTTGCCAAATACGACGCTTAACGGAAGAAAATAACCCAACATATCAAGTCACTATATGTAATCTGGACCGGGTCATTTTATTCCCAATACAATCGAAAACCAAAAAAGGTTTTCATTATATTTCCATAAAATAACCCGGACTACACATAGCGCTGCGTTGGCAATAATTAGAATAACTGAATGGGAAGTATAACATATAATTTTTTAACAGACAGTTATTTCTTTAATCAAGGAGAATTAGATTCAGGGTTTAAAGATTATTCTGATGATAAAATCTATCAAGAATTAGAAAAATACAGGAATCATTGCCTGAATAATTTTGAAGAATTAAAAAACGAAATATCAGAGAATAAATCATCTCTGAAAGTATTCGCTACCATTGACGATATTTCAATTTCATTTCTATCTCAAACGGCTCTTTACATTCAGCAATTTATTATTAGTGACCCATTATTTAAATTGACAGAAAGGTCAGGGGAAAAAACAGAAGTAATGTCAAATTATCTAGGATTTAACCCTCCTAGCCTAGACAGAGATAAACTCGTTTCAGTTTTGAAGTTTTTGAAAAAAATCACTCCCTTTATTACTAATGATTATGTGAAAATTCTTCCTTACAATATATTTTTTGAAACATCTAAAGAAGTTCCGTTTAGGCTTCCGAAAGATTATGATAATGGAATTCTTCCAAAACCAATTCTTGACTTTTTCAAAGAAAAAACCATTGTATCTCCATTAACAAAAATGGAAAATGGAGGTTGGGCAATAATTGATGGAGAGTTAAAACCGACTCGAGCAATTAATATTAGGTACAAGGATTTAGATATTAGAAATGGAGAATTATTTTTCTTATTTCAAACGCAAGTGACAGATTTTAATGAGGAAACAGGTGTCGCTCAATTTCGACAACATTTGCCAGAAACACCTCCTGATATTGAACATTTTAATGCTTGGATTACACAATCTGTAAATCAATCTGCTAAAAGAGTCTTTGACAAAATCTATCTAGAAAATATGATTGCAAGTTCAATTGACTCTACCTTTTTATGTAACGACAATTTTACGAGTTCTCTTTTAAATCAAACATTTGAACAAAAGGAAAATATTAAAACTTTCACAGCAAATGAATTAATCAATTTAGACCTTCCTTTCATTAATAATATTGACCCAAATAAATTAATGGAAATACGAAAGTATGAAGAAGATGTTTTTACTAATTTCAGAGTAGAATTAGAACGTAATTTTCGTGAAATTAGAGGACTAACAGACCCTAAGGACATAATTTTAAAAAGAGAAAATATAATTCACGAACTAAATGAGGTACAACTATCTAAAATTGACTCAAAATTTAGTCATATAAAGAAACAAATTGGAGCAAATGCTACAATTTTAACTGGTAGTCTTTTAGCTTCATCAATAACAAATGGCTTTAGTCTTTTGGCTTTGATTCATACAATGGCTAAAGGATATAAATCATATAATGATTATATAAAAGACGTAAAAATGAATCCATCGTATATGTTATGGAAATTGAAGAAAAAATAACTATTGCCAACAACGTATATAGCTCATAGCTAATTAGTTGCTAAACTCAATGTTAAGGCATATTTGGAAAGTCGCCAAATTTTTAAATTTGACGATTTCCAAGAAAAAAAGATAAACAGTAAAATTTAAAAATCTGGCTTGTGCTCAACCGAAAATTTATTGCTAATGTACACGCTACAAGCCATATACACAACCGTTAGCAGCAATATCACAAAAATTTGGATTTGGTTTGTTTTTGGTGTAAATTAGCATCAAAATATATTTCTTATGGCTAGACAGAGCATATCTTTCACGCGACCAAATGATGAATGGTTAAAAACGCAAGTTGATAATCAAGAATACTCAAGTAAAAGCGAACTTGTTAATGACTTAATTCGTCAGGCTAGAAATCAACAAATAGAAATTGACTGGATAAGAGCTAAATTGGAAAAATCTGAAAATAGCGGATTTACCAATGATAGCAAGGAACAAATCTTAGCACAATCCAAGTCTAATCTTAATGACTAAGTATAGATTAAGTAATGAGACTAAAAATGACCTGATACGCATTCATCGTTACGGAACCAAAAAATTTGGAGTGCAACAAGCGGATATATATTTCGAAACGTTTTTTGAATATTTTGACATTATAGCCAAAAGACCATATTCATTTGAATCTGTCGAATACATTAAGAAAGGGTATCGGAGATGTGTTTGCGGTTCGGACAGTATTTACTACAAAATCAATAATGATACGGTCGACATAATGTCGATAGTCGGAAAACAGGATTTGAAAAACATACTCTAAACCTCACGCAAAAATACTATTGCCAACACAACCTAAACGTAATGCTGACTTTAGGTCAAAACCGAAAGGTCTGTGTATATTTATGAAGTCGCTAAATCTTATGGATTTAGCTTTGGACAAGAAAAAATAAAACTAAACCTGCCTCGCCGGCAGGCAGGCAATAAGCTTTAGCTTCGTACGTAGACGGAAACGAAAAGTTTCCTTGCCTCCCGCACTACGTTTAGCTAAACGGTTAGCAAAAACTACCTAGCCGTACTTTCTCACTCAAATAAAAAGTCCGCTTAGGGACGTAAGTCCCGATTTTTTAAGTCTTACACCGATCTATGTTTAAATAGATTTCACTCCTAATCAAACTTATTAATATAGACTGAATATCCGCAAAAAACTTGAACTTAATAAATATTATGGCTTTTGTTTAAAGAAATGCCTAGAATAAAAAAATTGAAACACTATCATCAACGTCTTTTTTACTAAATTGCCAACCAATCAGAAAACTAAAACTGCATACGTTTTTGCATACGATTTTATAATTTGATAGCGGCTGAGCCCAATAAAACCGTTGGAAATTTTCCATACGAGGAGCTCATAACCCGAAGGTCGCTGGTTCGAGTCCAGTCCCCGCTACTAAGGCTTAGGTCAATGAAAACAACGGTTCGTGTACGCACGAACCGTTGTTTTATGTCTTTAATCTCCGTACTTTTATTAAACGTACACGAAAACGTACACGTTTTATGCATGAAATTGAACTATTCCGACCCCAAAATCTATACAGGTGGAGTCGACATTGATCAGTGGTCAAAATTGTCGAAGAAGGAACAGAAAGCTGCCCTTAAAAAATTGGTATTTTTCTATCGTTGGTTACAATTAAAATCAATCTAATTTGAAAACCGATTATATGCTGGAATATATTTTTCCTTTAATGTTCCGAATAATCGGCGTAACTGTGACTGTTTCAGGAATTATATTACTCATCAGCTTTCCATATCAAATAATTGGCGGAATTACTTTCTTTCTAGTAGGTATGACCCTTGTCTTTTTGAGAAGAGGTATTGTTCTAGATTTTGAAAGGAAAAAATTCAAAGAATATTTTGGACTCTTATTTATCAAACTCGGTAAATGGAACAATCTGAGCGGATATATGAATATTTCCGTTTTAATGATGAACATTAAAAGCACTGGATTTAGTAGTACCGGACTGAAATTCACCGAAAAAACAAGATATATCGCATCTATTTCATGGACAATTCTCACAGAAAAAATTACGTATAATGGATTTCGAAAAAATGGAAAGTGCAATATCTAAGGCAAAGGTAATTGCTGAAAAAATGGAAATGAAATTTACTGAATATAATCCCAAATAAATGACTAAAATTTATAGCTACAATTCCTTAACTTGAAACCTAAGAAACAAACAAGAATCTACAAGGTTAGAAACTAATTTAGTGTAAACCATGTCTCTTAACGAACATATAAAACACCGAAATGGACATTAAGAATTTTAAAGTAGCCGTAATCATAATAATATTTATTTCATTACCAAGAATAGCTTTCGGGCAAGACAACTCTATTTTTGGTGCATCCTTAGGTTTGGGATTGACAAACATGACGGGTAGTGCAAGTGAAACAACAAATTTATCTGCGGACATAGGGTATACAATAGGAATCAATTTTGAACAGGAATTCAGCGAGAGAACATCTTTGAACCTTAACCTTCTTTATTCGAGAAAAAATGTTAGACGTGGATATAACACACTTCCTAACTATCCAATAAATCAAGAGAAGGACTATTTGAAAATGTCATTTGATTATATTGAATTGCCTATAACGATTCGATACGAGGTTATTTCACAAAGTGCATTTTTCATTAATGGTGGGGTCTTCTTTAGTTATCTCTTAAATACCAAACTTTCTGAGGAAAATAATCCACCTAATTTATTAGCAACACCCTGGACAGAGAAAGTTGATTATGGACTCTCATTTGGAATTGCAAAAAAAATCTCAATCAACCAGAATAATACGTTTGTCTTAGAATTAAGGGACAATCTAGGAATGAAAAATCTTATCGATCCTGATTCGCAATATAATTTGAAATCTAATACTTTATATTTTCTCGTTACATGGGAGTTTGGAAAATAAATACGTTTGCCAGCAAGGTGTATAATTAATTGCGGTCAGATTTTCTAATTGGAAATCCTAGCAATCAATTATCTTTATAGTCAGGCGGATATTTTTCTTCGGAAAAGTCCGAAACTAATCATAGCCGCAAAATTTCCTCCAAGCTGTAAAAAATACTCGTAACAAATATCAAAGCATCGCATCTATCATATAGACACTAAAACGAAAATAATGCGACCAACAATTTTAATTACCATAATACTATTTCAGCTATCAACTTTAAAAGGACAGACTTCGTTAAAAGAAATAAACCTGAATTACGGTAAATACAAAGTTGGATTTGAGCATTATACAACAGTTGACAGTACAAGAACCTATAGTGTCCATAATGAATTTAACAATCAACTTATAAACAGACCTATACCAATAAGTTTATGGTATCCTACTGAAATTCAAGAAGGTATATCTACAGAATTAAGTGTTTTAGATTATTTGAAAATTTTAAAGGAAGAAGAGGAATGGAAAAATTTGCCGAATGACTTTCTACTTGATTGGTTTCCCTATTTATGGAATACTCCACAATACAAAGCACATCTTTCTGAGAAAGTAACTGCTTTTTCCAATTCAATTCCTTTAAAAGGAAAATTTCCTGTCATTGTATATGCACCCAGTTACCAAGCATCATCAATTGAAAATTTTTCATTATTCGAGTATTTAGCCAGCAATGGTTTTGTAGTAATATCAAGTCCGTCAAGAGGTACAGAAACAAGATGGTTAGAAGGTGGAACTACAAAAGATATGGAAACACAATCCAGGGATGTAGAAATTCTTTTAAAAGAAATTAATAGATACAAAAATACCGACCTTAAAAATATAGCACTTATGGGATTTAGCTTTGGTGGACTTTCCAATGCTATTACTGTAATGAAGCATAAGAATATAAACGCAATTGTAAGTTTAGATGGAACTGAAAGATATAATTACGCTGTATTGGAAAAATCACCCTACTTTAATTTAGACAGATTTGCTATTCCATATATTCATTTTGCTCAAAAAGAAATACCAGAAGAAGTCCTAAAGAGCGATAAAATTCCTGCCGAATTAAATTACAGATTCCAATTAAAAGACTCTTTGAAATACAGTAATACTTTTAGTTATAGATTTCACGACCTAACTCATTCCTACTTTAGTTCTTTTGGTGTATTATTTGCCAACAGAGATAAAAGGCAAGACAAAAGTGATGATAAAATTATGGCTTCCTATAAATTACTTTCTGAATACACGTTGCAGTTTTTAAATGCAACACTGAAAAATGACAAGTATGGCAAGGAATATATTGAAAATAGCCCAGATAAAAATGGGGTCTTAGAAACTTTGATTTCAAAAGAGATAAAGCAAGCAAAAACAAAGAAATTTGATTATAAAGACTTCAACGATTTGGCTTTCAATCAAGGTTATGAAGATTTAATTCCGTTATATAAAAAAACAATTGCCAAACATCCGGAGCTTGAGTTACAAGAAGGTATGCTAAATACCTTAGGTTTGCGCTTGGTATTTAACCCTAAACAAATTGAACAAGGAGTTAATGTCTTTTTATTAGCATTACATATATATCCAAATTCAGCGAATCTATACGATAGTTTAGCTGAAGGTTATTTTTATACTAAAGATTTTAAAAATGCAATTTCAAATTACAAAAAGTCGCTGAAATTGAATCCCGAGAATCAAAATGCAATTACTAGATTAAAACAACTTCGGGAATAAACTAACAGGTATCATAACCTAAACGTAATGTGTACTTTAGGGCAAAAACAAAAGGTCTGTGTATATTTATGAAGTTGCTAAATCTTTTAATTTGTCTCTAAAAATGTAAAAATTAAAACAGGCTAATTTAGTGTAAAGGCCAATCTTTACCTTGTGTAAACCATCTCCCTTTACGAAAAATTATTGAACATAAAATTCCAATCACTTGTCAGACAGTTTGTTAAAGATGTATTCTATAAATGAATTCTTGGCTATTAAATAAGCTATATGAAAAAAAATATTACGCTGCTGTTAATAGTGTTGGCATTTGTTGGTTGCTCTACGCAAGTAAGCGGGCAAGATTCGTTAAAAACACAACCAAAAAACATTATCTATGCTAGTGCAGGAACTCTAGGTCTATGGTTTACGGCAAGTGCCAACTATGAGCGAAAATTATTCTCCACGGATAATAAGTTTTATGCAAATTATTACCTGCGAGCTTGCGCTGGAGCATCTGCTTCATGGGGCGCAGATGGGCCTTATGGTTCTCTAAGTTTACAAGGGGTTTATGGTGCAAAAAAGTCTCATTTAGAACTGGGTTTAGGGTTAAGTGCGTTATTTGATAAGGGCAATTATGACAATGATATTAGTTATGCCAATTACTTCAATGAACCAGACCCATCTAGGGGAGATTATACAGATTGGCTTCCAGCCGTAACCATTGGATATCGCTATCAAAGACCAATGGGCGGAATTGTTTTTCGCACAGGAATAGGTTTTCCTGATGGTGCTTACCTATCATTAGGTTTGGCTTTTTAGTAAGTTTATACTATTGGATGAGAACCGCATGGAAATATACTATGTACTACACAATCACTGAAAAGAACAAACTGAGCGAAACAATTTACTGAAAAACAAACTTAAATTTTATGAAAATAATAGCCGATACTGTAGTAAATTTAATGGTTTGGGCCTACTTCTACTATTTGAACACTTTATAGGAAAGTGACATGCAGTTGGCTACTATTCTTTATACCAACCGCCATCAAATCAACCTAGCCGTACTTTTTACCTATCTATGTTTAAATAGATTTTACTCCTAATCAATTATGTTAAGGAAGGCTGAATATCAGCAAAGAACGTGGCCTTAATAATAACAGCTATGGCTTTTTTTTAAACATACGCTTAATCATGTCTATATTAATTAGGTAGAACAAATGCTTGTCTATCTTCACAATCGATACGTAATTTAAAGTATATTCTTAATAAAACCAGAAACTTTTATATGATGACACTATTATTTTCACCAAAATTTTTATCCAAAAAAGATGTATTTTGAAATAGTTAATATCAATGTAACACAAAAAATACATAACCTTAATACCTTTAAAACATGGCAGAAGTAACAATAGAAAAGAACGAGAAACTTGCGAATATGACCTTTGGTTCCATTTATCCACATTACCTAAATAGGATAAAAAAGCATAAACGAACCAAAGAAGAGCTTGATCAGGTTATTTTATGGTTAACGGGGTATGACCAATCTATATTAGATTCCTTTATTGATGGCAATGGTACATATAGAGATTTTTTCATAGGAGCAAAAATGCATCAAAATGCCCACCTGATAAAAGGTGTGGTCTGTGGATATCGTATTGAAGAAATACCGGAAGAGTTTGCCATTTATCGGGATTGCCGGCGTATGGAAAAACTAATAGATGAATTGGCCAAAGGTCGCAAAATGGAAAAAATATTACGCACGGAAAAATAATTACGCTAGAACCTTAATCCTTCCAAGCTATAAAACAAAGTGCTACCGATACGCGAATATTCTAATAGCCACATCAATCTCAACCTTCGTTATTTCAAACATTATCATGTATTGAGTACAGTATTAATTAAAACTTTGAGGCGGTCTATACTTTTATACCCTCCTAAAACCCATTTAGTTCTCTTCAATTGTTTCAACATATTGTTCTGTTGTTTTTTGTAGATTTTCTGAAAGTGATTTAAGCCAAATGATATGGTTTGAAATTAAATAGGCCTCCTGCAGTACATGCAATGTTTCAGTATCCAAAGTAGTTTTTCCTGAACTTATCTCCTCATCACGTCTTTGCGATAATTGGCTATACTTAGCAAGTAATTTGTCTTCAGCGTCATCGATGGTATGTTGAGACTTGTTATTGATCATTTTACCTTGCTCCAAAGTTTCATAGGCTATCTGCAAGGAAATTGAAATTTTTCCAAACATAGATTGTAAAGCTGCTGAAGCCGGCGTGGTCCTATGATTGACCACAAAATTACCTATTGCAGCAATTGCAGAAAGTATGGCCTGGTTTAAGGTGACCAATTCATAAAGTAATTGGAAATTTTTTTGTTTTGATTTTGGGTCTTGGGTAAGCCGTTGAAATGAGGCATTTAAATTGCTTATAGCCAAAAAAGTATCCTTTCTTGCTATATTATAGGACAATTTATGCGTTGTAGTATCCTCATAAAAATTCTGTAATGCCAACAAATAACCATTGTTCATTTTAAACGCATTTAATAAAACCTTTTTAAAATTATCCGCTTCCCAACTAGGAAGAATGGTATAGTTGGCCACTACCGCAATAACCGCTCCCAAAATCGTATCAATTACCCGGTATTGTATTACCTCAAAGGCATTGGGGTTAATCAAGGAATAAACAAATACAATACTTATGGTAATTAAAGCAGCCGCAAACTTGTAATTTCTTTGTATCAATGAAAAGGCTAAAATCAAAGAAACAAATGCCAATAAGGAATAAACAATTATATTTTGGGTCAATAGAACAACTCCTATTGCAAATAAGGCGCCGAACAAGGTTCCAATAATCCTATCTGTAGATCGTGCCTTGGTAAGCCCATAACTTGGCCGCATTATGACCACAACGGTTAAAAGAATCCAATACGTGTTTTGTATGGCCATAAAATATCCTAAAACATAGGCAAACAGTATAGCAATGGCAAAGCGAAAAGCATGGCGGAACATGGTAGATTTGAAACTTAAATTTTGGGTCAATACCTTAATTCCAAATTCCTGTATGGTCAAAAAATGATCTGATTCCTTTCTTTTTAACGTTATACCGGGCGCGTTCTTTACATTCGCCATAATACGTCTAACCACCCTTATTTCCTCAACAAGCCGTTCTTGGTAATCAAAAATTGTTTTTAGCGTTAATGCTCCTTCCCTTGCCGCTGGCAGACCTATATCATTTACATATTCCGAAATTGTTTCATTGGCTTTTTTCAATGCGTTCAGCAATACATGTTTATTGGGAATTTTATCTTTCTGTATCAATAATTCCGATAGATGAACAAGATGCTCTCCCAATTTATTATTGATTTCCTTAAAAGGTTTTAGATAATTTCCATGTTTGACAAAAATGTTATGAATTTGATTATTATCGATATGTATTGCCTCTATCAGTTCAAACATATTGACCGATGCACGCAACATAAGTAACTGTTTTTCTTCATATGGAGAAAGGCCTGAACGTTTACGTTGTGTAAGCAAAATTTCACGTAAGGTTTCATGCTTTTCATTAATTTGATTTTGTAGAAAAAATGATTTTCGCACAAGTTCTTCGCGTTGGTCCTCACTGGCCCACAACTTGGTACGTAATTGTAAATATTTGCCTAATTCATGTAAGGTGTCGGACAATAATTGATTCTGGTCTTTCTCTGGCGCCAACCGTTGAAAAATTAATGAAACCATTAAATACCATAGACCACCTACCCCCATTAACCCCACTTGTACAAAAATCTGCAAGGGTGTTTCCTTTTGAATGGCAAATGCCAAAACCATAGCCAATAGACCTGAAAAAGAAAGTAAAGACGCCCTAAATCCGTATACGGAAATCAAGGATACCACAAATGAGACTGCTACAATAACCAGTAATAAAATGGGTAACATTGGCTTGGCAAATAGCACCAAAAGGGATATGACCATGGTCAAAACAATACTGATCAATATGGCATGTACCTTTCTTGTTTTACTACCAGGTATATCGCTAGGGGCGTTTAATAGAACACCTACGACAATAGCAGGTGCATACTCAAAATACCCAATTGCATATAAAATAGCAAAGGGCACTATGATCCCAACACCTAACCGCACTCCACGGTCAAAGCTTGTACTTTTAAAAAACAGCTCTAATTGAGTTAGTTTCTCTTTCAATGACTATTGATTTTAGCGGTAAAGTTAGTCATGATTATCCTGATACAATGAACTTTATACTCTTTAACATGAAACCAGTCAATTATCTAATTGATAGCGTCTTTATCTGTCCAGTATATCCTTTAATTTTCCGTCAGATACTAAAAATGAAAACATCATGAGACAAATATTATACGCAATAGTGGTCACTTTTTGCTTAACCTCGTGTTCAAGTTCCAAGCAAATAAGTGTAGATAATACGGGTTCTTCTACTGGTAAGGTGACAAACAATACTACCCAATCAGAAACTCCAGAACCTTCCACAACGGGCGAAAATTCAACGAATACACCAAGCCATTTAAATGTCAGTGCCGCTGCACAGGCAAACGGTTCTACCGGTGCCATGAACAACCAAATGGCAAAATCAAATGCTAAGGATGGTATTGCTAATGATCAAAGCATGTTTACTACTTTAAACATGACCAATGATCAGATCAAAAGCTACAATGCCGCTATGAAGCGCTTTAAGGAACAACAAAAAAATAGGGCAAGTGGAGAAATAATGGGTTCCATAGAAAGCGAACGCAGCAGACAATTAAAAGATATTCTTACGCAAGAACAATATGAGATGTATAAAAAAATAGAAAGAAGCGGTAACTAATGTCTACTATAATCTTTATGAAAAAGGAAATTGAGTATGGATTGCCGTAAACGGTTTGTGATTGCACAAACCGTTTTTCATGTCTTATCATTTTTTATAAATTCCACAAAATAAGGGAAGAATGTAATTTTTGAAGTTTATTACGGAATAGCGTAAAGACATTACATAATTAGGACTTAGGTTTGAAGCAAAATATATGAAATAAGTTTTGGCCATCCTACCGAAAAAGTATTTCGGGGGAACTAACTGATTTGGTAGGTATGGCCTTTTATTGCTTTCATACCTTATAGGTTTTTTAAAATAAATACCATTTACAGAACTAAGAATAATATTTTGGCCGATAATGTTTTCTGGTTTTATTTCTTGGTGCAACACAAAATATATCAATCGTTTTAATAAGAATTATGCTATTGATGCCCTAGATTTAAATAAGTATCTATTTTGGCATATTCAATTATGGTGCTTACCTTGTTTACCATACTGGTTTTAAGCATGATTAATTTATGATCACATTAATTGAAAGAGCATCAACTTTCCTAAGCAGAATAGCCATAAAAAGCGATGGCGATAATTTCACCTATCAACAACTACTAGATACCTCTGCAAACGTAGCTGCACATTTATTACAAGACCGCAAGGATTTAAAAGAAGATAGAATTGCGTTTCTTGTTCCGGCAAGTTTTTCCTACGCCGCAGTACAATGGGGAATTTGGCGAGCAGGTGGTATAGCTGTTCCGTTGTGTGAAAAGCATCCATTACCTTCTATTCAATATGTATTAGAAGATACTAAGGCCACCACGGTAATTTATAGCGAAGCATTTGAAGAGCTACTGTCACCACTTTTTAAAAGTACCGATATTCAATTTTTAAAATATACGGATATTGCCCCTAAAAAATGCGAGCTCCCTACAATATCCTTAGACCGCAGGGCTCTAATTTTATATACCAGTGGCACCACCGGCTTGCCAAAAGGTGTAGTGACAACCCATGCCAATATTGAAGCACAGATTACGGCTTTGACCACTTCTTGGGAGTGGAATAAAAATGACCATGTTTTAAATGTTTTACCGCTTCACCACGTACATGGAATTATAAACATGCTTAGCTGCGCCCTTTGGAGCGGCGCTTGCTGTCAGTTTTTACCAAAATTTAGCCCTAAAGCCATTTTCAACATCTTTCTTAAAGGTGAGGTCAATGTTTTTATGGCCGTACCAACTATTTACTTTAAATTAATTACCTATTTCAACCAGCTTCCTAAAGACGAGCAAAACACCATTTCTAAGCAATTGTCCAAATTTAGGCTTATGGTTTCAGGATCTGCAGCATTACCCGTTAGTGTTTTAGAGGAATGGAAAGAGATTAGCGGACATATATTATTGGAACGTTATGGAATGACCGAGATGGGTATGGCCATCAGTAACCCCTATAACGGAACCCGTAGACCAGGTCATATTGGCCAACCTTTACACGGGGTATCCATTAGACTGGCCGATGAAAACAACCAGGAGGTTGCCGTTGGCGAACAAGGTGAAATACAAATTAAAGGACCCAACGTATTTAAGGAATATTGGGGAAAACCAGATGCCACCGCAGAGACATTTACTGAAGACGGATGGTTTAAATCTGGTGATATAGCCGTTTATGATGTAGATAGTTATCAAATTTTAGGTAGAAACTCTGTAGACATCATTAAATCTGGTGGCTATAAAATCTCTGCTTTAGAAATTGAGGAAGTATTACGTACCCACCCTAATATTAAAGATTGTGGAGTTGTTGGTATTCCTGATTTGGAATGGGGAGAAATTATTGGGGCAAGTATCATTTTAAAATCCGGTGCGTTGTCTATTGATGATTTAACTTCGTGGATTCAAGAAAAACTTCCTGCTTATAAAACGCCCAGAAAATATATTTTCCAAGATGACCTTCCAAGAAATGTAATGGGCAAGGTTACCAAAAACGAACTTAAAAAATTGTTTAGTTAAAAATCCGTTCAATGAAAATTTATGGGGTAGCATTACTGGCAGCTTGTTTTTTAACGGGAAAACTATTAGGTAATCTCTTAGGAAAACTAATTAATATTAATAGTGATATTGGCGGAGTTGGTTTTGCTATGATCCTTTTGATCGCATCTAGTATTTACCTTCGTAAAAAAGGATGGCTCATTCCTGAAACGGAGAAAGGCATTCTATTTTGGAGTTCCATGTATATTCCCATTATTATTGCCATGGCAGCGACACTAAATGTAAAAGCCGCCCTATCCGGTGGTTTTGTAGCGGTGGTTGCCGGTATCATCACCACTTTTGCATGTATGTTACTGGTACCTATACTTTCTAAAATTGGCAAAAATGACAATACCCCAAAAACGTAGGTATGGATATTATTGAGAACATCCTTGCCAAAAACGGACTCCTATTTGCATTTCTATTTGTAGGACTTGTAATGTTGTTTTCCTTCTTTATTTCCAAAACTGTTTTACGTAATAAAATACCCGGAGTAGCCATTGCTATTCTCATTGGTCTTGCCCTTGCTTTTACGGGCGATAAAAAGGGGATGGCCGATATTCCCCTTTTTGCAGGTATGGCCATTTTAGGCGGCTCTATGTTCAGGGATTTCGCTGTTGTGGCTACAGCCATGAGTGCCGATATTTCAAAAATTAAACAGGCGGGACGTGCAGGTATCCTATCCCTTTTTATTGGGGTAAGTAGTACCTTTTTACTTGGCGCAACCATTGCGTATTTTATGGGATATACCGATGCCGTGAGTATGACCACCATAGCCGCCGGAGCAGGTACCTATATCGTTGGTCCGGTTACAGGAACTGCACTAGGCGCAAGTTCTGATGTTATTGCCATAAGCGTTGCAACTGGGGTTATGAAAACAATTTTTACCACCATCATTACCCCTATCATTGCAAAGAGAATAAAATTGGACAATCCACATTCGGCGGTGGTTTTCGGTGGATTGATTGGTACAACAAGTGGCGTGGTTGCAGGTTTAGCCGCAACTGATGAGAAACTTGTACCTTACGGAGCATTAACGGCTACTTTCTATACAGGATTGGGGTGTTTGCTCTTTCCCTCGGTCTTTTATTTATTGCTTACTTTCTTAGGGTTCTAGCATAGAATTTTATTTCTGTATCAGTATTCTTAATATTCATTTTTAAAAATTCCTTTTATGCAATATCGCGTTACGGCAACCTCAACTGCAAAATTAGATGCCAACATAGCTATTAAACAAACAGCTGTTCAATTCGGCATTACGGAAAGTACTTCAGATAGCTTGGCAAATCCGGCAGAATTGTTTCTATCTTCATTGGCCGCTTGTATTCTAAAAAATGTGGAACGTTTTTCTGAGTTTATGAATTTTGAATACACAAACGCTGAAATTACATTAAGTGCCACACGGTTAGCAAAACCGCCACGTATGGAAAACATAAATTATGATTTGCATATTTATAGCACAGACCAACATATTAACCTTGCCCTACTTAAAAAAAATATTGAAAAGTTTGGTACAATATATAATACGGTAATGAAGTCCTGTTCCATTTCTGGAAATATTGAAATTATTACCGACCAACCAATTGCCTAAAACTTTACACTCTGCATACTGTTTGAAACCATTTATGGTTGAATGCATCAGTAAAAAGTTGTATCTTTTTTGTCCACTATTAAACCACTACCAATGGAAAAGGCACTACAGACCATGATTGATAATATGCCCGAAAAAACGGGAAAATCTTTAAATGAATGGAAAACCATTCTCAAAGAAAAGTCATTTTCCAAACATTCTGAAGGAGTAAATTTTTTAAAGAAGGAACACGGAGTAACTCATGGTTTTGCCAACACCATCGTCACCTTATCAAAAGAAGAGAACAACTCCCCTACCAACTTGGTCGATCAGCAGTATAAAGGAAAAGAAAACCTTTTTCCCATTTATGAAGCTATTCTTAACGCCGTAAAAACCTTTGGTAATGATGTTGTTATAACGCCCAAGAAAACTACAGTAAGTCTAATTCGTAAAAAACAATTTGCCTTGGTTAAACCGGCAACCAAAACTAGAATTGACCTGGGCATAAAAATAAAGGATAAGCCAACAACAGATCGCTTACAAAATTCCGGTCCGTTTGGCACAATGTGTACCCATAGAGTTCAGCTCACCGAAATTTCCCAAGTGGACTCTGAATTAATTGATTGGTTAAAGGAAGCTTATGAAAAGGCTAGTTAGATGAAATAATCTGTTAATTACATAGCCTAAATTCATCATTCCTCTTTCTGTACTGTACCTTTGCACCATGAGTATTGAACAGACGGCCATAAGAACTACCTATTTCAGTATTCTTGGTAATATTGCCTTGGCACTTATAAAAGGTCTGGCCGGTTTTTTTGGTAATTCCTATGCATTGATTGCTGATGCCATTGAGTCTACTACCGATATTTTCTCTTCCGTATTAGTACTATTGGGTTTTAAATATGCAGAACGGCCTGCTGATAAAAATCACCCATACGGACATGGTAAAATAGAACCCATAATTACATTTTTAGTAGTTGCGTTTTTAGTAGTCTCCGCTACCATAATTGTCTATGAAAGTATAGATAATATTCTTACTCCCCATAAAGTTCCCAAGCCTTGGACCTTATTTGTTCTAGGTGCCATTATCTTATGGAAGGAAATATCATACCGTGTCGTTATAAAAAAAAGTATTGAGACCAATAGTACTTCTTTAAAAGCAGAGGCATGGCACCATAGAAGTGATGCCATTACTTCCATAATGGCCTTTATTGGTATATCCATAGCCGTTATTTTTGGCAAAGGCTATGAAACCGCAGACGATTGGGCCGCTTTACTTGCTGCCGGATTTATATTATATAATAGTTATTTGATTCTACGACCTGCTCTTGGTGAAATTATGGATGAGCAACGGTATGATTCCCTTTTGGAAGAAATACGCATAACCTCTTTACAGGTACCCGGAGTAACCGGAACAGAAAAATGTTTTATCCGGAAAGCTGGAATGAAATTCCACGTTGATTTACATGCTTTGGTAGACGGAACCATTACGGTTACAGAAGGTCACGATATTGCACATAACCTAACGGATTATTTATGTGAAAAAATTCCTGTTTTAGGGCATGTGCATATTCATATTGAACCTAACGATGCTACACACCAAGATTATTTTTAAGCCCCATTCTACCTGATTGGTAGGTATTCTAATAAAATTTTAATGCTTTCCATTGAATTCCTAACACAAAGGGTATCATCATTTTTAATTCTTTTCCTCTTTGTTTAATTTAGGATATAAGCAAAAATCATCGGCTTAACTAGCTGATATTAAAGCTTTCAACGATAAACTCATTACACTTAAAGCTATAATTCTAGACGATATGGAAAATGACAAAAAGAATGAAAACAAAAAGTATACTACTTTCTTATTAATGTGTATATGCTCCGCAATTTCCATGTACATAACCATGTATTTTAATACCTATGAAATGAGCCATATCTATTTTAGTTGGACCCGTTTATACATGACCTTAATTGGTGTTTCAGGAATGGCCATCATCATGTTCTTATTTATGCGGAAAATGTACACCAATAAAATAAAAAATATGACCATTATTGGCGTAAGTCTTTTGACAATGGGCTTATCTACTTTCTTGGTAAGAACACAAACCCCTATAAACGATATTGCTTGGATGCGGGCCATGATACCACACCATTCCATCGCAATCTTAACTAGTAAAAATGCAAATATCAATGACCCAGAAGTTAAAAAACTGGCCAATGAAATCATTAAGGCCCAAGAGCGAGAAATTCTAGAAATGAAAAAAATGATTAAACGTCTAGAAAACGAATAAGGTACAACCTCACCTTCTAAATTTAGTATACATGAAGTACTGCCAGTGCATCCTCCGTTCTACCTTCTGCCAACCACTGCTGTGCTAGTTTATGCAATGCCGTACTATCTTCTCCTCTGTTCAATATAGATTTCACCTCGGCATTTTCAGCAATGATAGTTATTGCTTCTTTGGTAGGTAATTGTTCTAAATTTCCTAATCGCCCTAAATTATTACCTGTTAAAACCGAGCTATTACGAACAGCTTCGGGTAGCATGTCTACTCCTATGCCTTGGGTACGTATTGGTTTAGGAATTTCAAACAAAGCATCGCCATTAGCCCTGCAATACCAATTACCACCCATACGGGCAACTAAATCTAATTTTGGAGTATCCAGTTTCCCTTCGGCATCTAGAAACGCTTTTTTTACATGAATCTGTACTACTTTGGCTAGGACTAAATTACCTGCTCCCGGTCCGTCACCCAAGGCTATTACTTGATCTACAACACACTCAAAAGCCACGGGTGCTTCTCCTACTCTTGGTGGGGCTACCTTATCACTTGGTACTTGCGTTAAACCTGCTTTTACAAATTCATTTACCCCATCACCATATTCGGTACTAGACAATGACATTTGTTCTACCATATCATAATTGACAATATTGATGACCGTTTCTTTTACCTCCAAAACATTCTCCAAAGTATGCTTGGTGGTATTATCACGACCTCTTCTAGATGGTGAAAAAATCATGATCGGCGGATTAACGCTGAATAGATTAAAATAACTAAACGGACTCAAATTTACATTACCCTCTTTATCTACCGTACTGGCAAAACAAATAGGTCTTGGCGCAACGGCAGACAGTAAATAACCGTGTAATTCTTGTTGTGAAATATTTGCGGGATCTATGGTATTTATTTCTTCGTATTGTGACATTGTGCTCTATTAATCTTAATTATTTACTAGGCAATATAGTGCCGGTTACTTCACCAAAACCAACCCTTACTCCATCTTTTTCTGCAAAGCCCTTTAAGGTTATGGTATCATTATCTTCAATAAAGGTGCGCATGCTTCCGTCTTTTAATTCGAACGGCTTTTTACCGCCCCAAGAAATCTCTAGCAATGATCCATAAGAGCTTTCATCCTTGCCCGATATGGTACCCGATGCCATGACATCGCCCACATTTACATTACAACCATTTACGGTATGGTGTGCTAATTGCTGCATCATATTCCAATACATGTATTTAAAGTTTGAGCGACTAATTATGGTTTCTTCCGATGCTTGCGAAGCCATGCCTACTTCTAACTGAATATCATAATTATGCTCTCCTTCAACTTCTAAATAAGAAAGTACAGCCGGTTCTTGCTCCGGTCCCTGTACCTTAAACGGTTCTAAGGCTTCTAGGGTAACGATCCAAGGTGACATGGAAGATGCAAAGCTTTTTCCTAAAAACGGACCTAATGGCACATACTCCCATTTCTGTATGTCGCGGGCAGACCAGTCATTGAACAATACAAGACCAAAAATATGTTCCGTTGCATTCTCAACTGATATTCGCTCACCAAGCTGTGTAGATTTACCAACTACGAACCCCATTTCCAATTCAAAATCCAAACGATCAGATTCCTGAAAAACCGGCACTTCCATAGCATTGGTTTTCACTTGGCCCATTGGTCTATGAATATCTGTACCACTGACTACAATTGATGATGCACGACCATGATAACCTAACGGAATATGCCGCCAATTTGGCAACAAGGCATTTTCTGGATCCCGAAACATTTTGCCCACATTGGTAGCATGTTCTATACTAGAATAGAAATCTGTATAATCGCCTACATGTACTGGTAAATGCATTTGGGCATCTTTCTGCAACACAAAAACTTCTGGGTGATTCTTTAGCGGAGAATTCTCTATTACCAATAGCTTCTGAATATCTAACCGAATTTTATTGGTGGTTTTCTTTCCTAACGCGATAAACTCATTTAACGTTTTCCGCCTAAAAAAAGTAGCATCTACGTCTAACAAACCCAATTCTGACACTGCTACCAAATCAATGATCTGTTCTCCAATAGCAATACCTGCTCTTGGTTCATCTGTATTTAAAGAGAAGATTCCAAAAGGAAGGTTATAGATAGAAAAATCTGATTTATCGGGTACTGAGACCCATGTATTCAATGTTGTCAAATGTTTTTTATTTAAATATTCTAACCAATCTAGCCTTCGACTACGCTCAGGGTGACAATATTAATTCAATTAAACAACGCCTTCCAAAAGCCAAACAAGCTCAAAATGATATTCTACTAAAATCAAAAATCACTTTAGTTATCCAACCACGATTTATAATAATCGCCATCGTCTAATTTTAGGGCATTTTCAGTAACCATTAAAGGCTTGAAAGTATCAATCATAACAGCAAGTTCTTCCGAACCTTTTTGACCTATGCTACGTTCTGCAGCACCTGGGTGCGGACCGTGGGGTATACCAGCTGGATGCAAGGATATATTACCTGGTTGCACGCCATTTCTACTCATAAAATCACCATCTACATAATACAGCATTTCATCAGAATCTATGTTAGAATGATTGTATGGTGCCGGTATGGACTGCGGATGATAATCGTATAACCTTGGTACAAAAGAACAGATGACAAAGGCATTTGTCTCAAAAGTTTGATGCACTGGTGGCGGTTGGTGAATTCTACCGGTTATGGGTTCAAAATTGTGAATGGAGAATCCGTACGGGAAGTTATAGCCATCCCAACCAACAACATCAAAAGGATGACCAACATACACCATTTCATGCATGACCCCTTGCTTTTTTACTTTTATCAAGTGCTCATCAGTATCTGTAAAGGTTTCCAAATTCTGCGGCAATTTATAGTCGCGTTCACAGAATGGGGAATGCTCCAATAGCTGACCAAACCAATTACGATATCTCTTAGGTGTATAGATCGGTGAATACGACTCGGCATACAAAATGCGATTGTCCTCGCTATCAAAATCTATTTGATAAATTGTACCCCTGGGAATTATCAGATAATCGCCATATTCAAAAGGTATTTGTCCAAAAATAGTTCTTAAGATACCAGAGCCTTTATGAATGAACAACATTTCGTCGGCATCGGTATTCTTATAGAAATACTCACGCAACGATTTTCGCGGAGCCGCTACTCCAATAATGATATCGCTATTGACCAAAAGTGGCTCACGCGCGGCTAAAAAATCATCTTGCGGCGAAGCGTTAAAACTCACTAGTTTCAACGAACGTATATTCTTCTCCAAAGCAATTTTAGGAGAAACGTCTGTACTCTTAACTATCTCTTTGACCATAGTTGGTCTGTTATGATGATATAGTAAAGAGGACATACCATCAAAGCCAATGGTACCGAACAATTGCTCTGAATACAATTCTCCGTTTGGCTTTCTAAACTGCGTATGCCGCTTAGGTGGCAACGCTCCCTGCTTATGATAAATAGGCATATACGTTCGTTTTGCTAGTTACTACTATTTTATTAAAATTAAGCTATTCTGTGCTTGTCAAGAAATCTGTTGAACTTATAAGGTACCTCTTAATTCTTGCTCACGCTCAATAGCTTCAAACAATGCTTTGAAATTTCCTTTTCCAAAAGAAGTCGCTCCTTTTCGTTGAATGATTTCAAAGAACATCGTTGGTCTTGCCTGTACCGTTTTGGTAAAAATCTGCAATAAATATCCTTCATCATCACGATCTACTAAAATACCCAGTTTTCTCAATGACTCAATATCTTCGTCTATCTCTCCCACTCTTTCGGTCAATACATCATAATACGTTGTAGGTATGGTCAAGAACTCGACCCCTCTACTTTTTAGATCAGAAACCGTTTTTACGATATCATCCGTAGCCACAGCAATATGTTGAACTCCTTCACCTTCGTAAAACTCCAAATATTCATCAACTTGAGATTTTTTCATACCAGGTGCCGGCTCGTTGATCGGAAACTTGATTCGACCATTACCGTTACTCATCACCTTACTCATTAGCGCGGTATAATCCGTAGAAATATCCTTATCGTCAAAAGACATTATTTGTTTGAAGCCCATAACATTTGCGTAGAAATCTACCCAATAGTTCATTTTACCTTCGTTGACATTACCTACCATGTGATCTACGAATTTTAATCCTGTAGAAGTTGGTTGATAATCGCTTTCCCATTTTTGGTACCCTGGTAAAAATGTACCCTTATAGTTTTTACGCTCCACAAAAATGTGAACTACCTCACCGTAAGAATAAATACCTGAACTTACTACTTTACCGTGTTCGTCTTCTTCTGTCTTAGGTTCCATATAACTTTTAGCACCTCTTTTCATAGCCTCTTCATAGGCATATGTAGCGTCATCTACCCAAAGAGCAGTTACCTTAACACCATCGCCATGCTTATCTATATGTCTACCTACATCGGTTCCACTTTTAAGCGGAGAGGTCAATACCAACCTGATCTTATCTTGTTCTACCACATAAGATTCAAAATCTCTACTACCCGTCTCAAGACCTTTATACGCCAATGACTTAAAACCAAATGCCGTTTTATAATAATGTGCCGCTTGCTTAGAATTACTTACATAAAGTTCTAAATAATCGGTACCGTTAATAGGCATAAAATCTTGTGCCTCTTTGTGATCGTTTTGTTTTACTGTTGCTGTTGACATAGTTCTGGGTTTTATATTTTTATTTCGCTTATTGTTGCTTCTGCAACATATGTATTAAAATTTTTATGCTGTGGTCGTTTGCGATTTCATCATTACTTCCAACGCTGCTAAAAGTGCTTTGTTCGCTTCTCTTACTCCAAATGATATCCTCACTTTTCCGGGAGCTCCAAAATTACCTACCGGGCGCACCATAATACCACGCTGCTCTAAGAATGAAGTAAACTCCATATCATTAATAGGCGGATCTATTAGTACAAAATTACCCTGTGTAGGCCAATATTTAAGTTGTAAAGCATCAAGTCCGTTCAAAACAAACCTTCTTTCCTCCTTTACCAATGCTACGGTCTTGTTTACAAAATCTACATCTTCCAATGCGGCAATGGCTCCTTCCAAAGCGGGAGTAGACAATAAAAAGGGCTTACAGATTTTACGCATGTAATTGCTAATTTCTAATGGTGCATAACAATACCCTACTCGTAAACCTGCCAAACCATAAGTCTTTGAAAAACTATTTATAGCTATTACATTTTTACCTTCTACCACAAAGGGTAATCCTGATGTGTAATCTTCTGCTTCTGCAAAATGCCTGTACACCTCATCTAACACCAATACTACATGTGCCGGTAATTTTTCAATGAAGTTTCTTAAATCTGCCATTGGAATATAATTCCCTGACGGATTATTAGGTGAGGCAAGAAATACCAACTTTGTTCTATTTGTTATAGCTGCTAGAATTCCATCTAAATTATAGTCATAATTCTCGGTCATTGGCACATTGATTGCCTTAGCGCCCATCCAACGGGTAAAAGCGGTATAGGGAAGAAAACAGGGCTGACTAACGATTACCTCATCATTTTCGCTTAAAAATGCCTTTGAAATCATATCAATAATCTCAGAACCACTATTTGCAGTTATAAAGTTATCTGCCACCAAAGCACCATCAAAATCTTTTACCAAGGCTTCTCGTAACCTAATATCCGTATTATCTGGATATAGGCTTAAATCTTCAAGTGCATTTGACAGTGCCTCTTTAACCTTTGGTGAATACCCTAACGGATTCTCATTAGATGAAAGCTTGTGCACCGTAATACCATCTGGCATTACAATTTTCTTACCACCACCTTTATAGGTGCTGTCTTCTAATATATATTTCTTGAAACCTAGTTGCATATTCTTCTACTTTATACCTTGTTTGGACAAAGTAAAAATACAAAATATTTTGTATATTGTTGCATTAACAACAATTTTAACGATAAACTCCTGTATTTTTGGAAGAATAACTTTGAGATTATGGACAGGACGGAGGGCTTTGGTGTATATATTGATCGTACTTTAAAAAAAGTGCAGAGTACATTTTTACAGGTTTTTGCAGAAAATAACATTGACCTTACCATTGAGCAGTGGGTAATTTTACAACGTGTACATCTAGAAGGTAAAGATGCCTCACAGGCAGATATTGCCAAATCTAATTTTAGAAATAGGGCTACAACATCTAGGGTCATTAGCGGATTATGCAAAAAAGGGTTGCTAAGAAAATCTAGATTTAGGGATGATCAAAAAAGATATAAATTGGTGATCACAGAAGAAGGTTCTGCACTTATTAAGCAGGTAATGCCATTTATTCTTGACTTAAGAAAAGTTAGTACCCTAGGAATCACCGAAGAAGAGTTTGAAATTTTTTATAAAGTTCTTGACCAATTATGGGAAAATTTTGACCAATATGAGGGTCGTTCCTAGTCATAATCAAGTCAATAAAAGAAATAATTAATTTTTAATTGATTTTGGTTTTACCAGTCTATAAAAATCACTAAGTTTGCACCCACATTTGAAAAAACAGTGTACGGTCGCATAGCTCAGCTGGATAGAGCATCTGCCTTCTAAGCAGACGGTCGGAGGTTCGAATCCTCCTGCGATCACTCAAAAGCCCCTTTAAAGGGGCTTTTTTGTTTTTCTTAATTATACATGCAAGTACGGCTAACGTATAAGACAGCCCTAGCTTTAGTTAGTTATGCAGTCCTTTGCTTCGTAAAAAATCCAATAACAATTCTGGCCTATCCGTTTGGATGATATCTACTCCATTATCTATATACCATTGATAGGTATTGATATCCTTTGCTGCCTTCTCATCATCATGACCCCCATTTAATCTAGGCCAAAGAGAATTTACCCAAACACTGGAACCACGCTCTCTTAATTCTTGGAAATAACTTTTGGTTTCAAGAGTATCCTTCGCAATTGTAAATTCAAAAGCTATTGGCGCATCACCTTTAAAATAATCTTCAACAATGGTCTCATACCCATTTTTCACAGAAAGCACCGGCATAAAATGAATCTTATCCAAATAATGACCAAATTCTTTTTCTACCTCAGCTCTGGTTTTTCTTCCTTTAATAATTACTTGATCCGCTGTTTTGGTTTCTTTTACAACTTCAAAACATTGGTCAAAAATGTTATAACTTTTGTCAAGGTTCACCAATATCCTATCCTTGGTCGTCATCAGGGCCTCTTTTAATGTTGGAATTTTATGTGCTGTAGCAACGCCAAGACCGTCTCTAAGCTGTAATGTCATTAAAGAATCTAACGTCCAGTTACTCACCAAACCTTTTCCTGTGGTTGTTCTATTTAAGGTAGCATCATGCATTAAAACCAAATGGCCATCTTTAGTTTGGCGGACATCAATTTCTACCATGTCTACCCCCATATCAATACAATTCTGAATGGCCTGTATTGAATTCTCGGGTGCATTTCTCCAATCGCCCCTATGTGCAACCACGATTACCTCCTTATTTCTGGAATCCATAAGGTTATCTATTTTATCCTTAATGGAAGGCATGGTACTTTTTACAACTTTTTTCTCATGATGTACCGCTTCTTTATTCTTACAGGAAACTATTACAACTAGAAGGACAATTATATAATTATATATTTTCATTGATTTTATTTTTTAAAGTGATTTTTAAAAGGTGTATGTATCATTTTCTCTAGAACACATAACAAAACCTCAACAAATAAGAAAAGGGAGATTGCTCCCCCTAATCATAAAACTAACTCAACAATCAAAATCTTTGTAATTGTTTTTTAATACCCAGGATTCTGTTCTAGCGTTGGGTCTGCATCCAATTGGTTTTGCGGTATAGGCATAAGCAAATCGTTCTCAGAAATGGTCTTGCCCTTACTCGATAAAACTTCTATAGCTTTATCCGTCCGTAACAAATCGAACCAACGTTGACCTTCCAATGACAGTTCCAATCTTCTTTCTAAGGCTATGGCCTCTCTAAGTTCTTCTTGCGTTGTAGCGGTAGTTTCCGGTAAACCGGCCCTTGTTCGTATGCTATTTAACAAGCTAATAGCCGTGCTAGAACCACCTTGTAGTTCATTTTCCACTTCTGCAAGTGACAGTACTATGTCTGAATATCGCAATACAATCCAATCACTACCACCATCAGCTTGATTATCTTCATTAGCCGTTAATTTGTTGGTATAGTATAGTGGACTATTCGGGTGAAGTTGAAAATAGGCTTCTAAACGTAAATCATCTGCATCATATAAACTCAGCAATTCATCGTTCGGTAAATTATGCCCCTTTGCCCCTGAAACTGTACCAGAAGGTGTAAACTGCTGTAAGGCATTGCTCCCTTCACTATTACCGTTTAACCCTGATGCAAACTGAATTGCAAAAATAACTTCGGAATTATTCTCATTTTCAACTCCAAAAATATTAGCAACATTGGGTACTAAGGTGTATGAATTAATCATAGCACTGAACTGGGTTTTAGCAGCGCTGTAATTTTTTCTGGTCAAATAAACTTTCCCCAAAAGTGCTTGTGCCGCACCCTTTGTTACTCGGCTACTATCAGAGCCGGTTGTTGGCAAAACCGATATAGCTTCGGTTAAATCCAATTCAATTTGCGCATACACTTCATTTACATCCGTACGGCCTTGCCCAAAAAATGCAAATGGATCGGTAGTCTCTATGGTCACCAATGGAACATCGCCATAAATTCTCACTAAATTAAAATAGGTAAGCGCCCTTAAGAACTTGCTCTCCCCTATTCTAGCGTTTTTAGTAGCATCATCATTATATGCAACTTCTTCAATTCTATTTAAAACAATATTGGCTCGTTGAATAACAATATAGGATTGCTCCCATATTGCTGCAATGATACCGTTGTTTGTAGTTACCGAAAATTCATCCATTGAACTATAATTACCACCATCATTGGCCGGTACCTCCTCAAAAGTATTATCAGAAGGCACTTCGCCTATTGCTGGCAAATAAGTTCCGTATAAATCTCCATTTTGTAACCCGGCATATATTGCGGTTACTGCCGTTTCTATCTCAGACTCATTGGAGTAAAAAGAGCTAGAAAGCACTTGAGTTGTTGGTTCTTGATATAATTCATCTTCGCAACCAACTGAAAATATACATAGTATAAGAACGAAAATTGATGTACTATAATTAAAATTTTTCATGTCTTTTATATTAAAAAGTTATGTTTAAGCCAGCAATAATAGAGGTTTGAACAGGACCGGTTCCTCTTACATACCCTTGTCTAAGCACACTGCTAGAGCCCGTACTACCGCCTTCTGAATTAACACCAACAAAATTTGTTAGGGTAAAAAGATTATTACCGGTCAGGTACAATCTTAAGTTAGATAGCCCAATGCTTTTTAAATCTTTTGGACTAAAATTATAACCCAGTTGTAACGTACGTAAGCGCAGGTAATCCCCATCTTGAATCATGGTGTCTATTCTATCCCCAATAGCTCTTCTGGCTTGTGACCTGTTAGTGTTAGGTTGTGACATAAAACCATCTGGATTGTTTTCTGGATGGTACCTATTGTCAAAATAGTATTGACTAGCGGTTTTAAATGCTTCACCAGAACCTATTGCTGCAAATGTGTAGCTAGAAACGGATCTGCCCTCTACACCATCAAACAAGAAATTAAAATCAAAATTCCTATACTGTAAGTTTGCTCCAAATGCATAGGTAAAATCAGGATTGTACGTACCTACACCAACACGGTCATCATCTGTAATTTCACCATCATTATTGGTATCGGCTATCCAATAATCACCGGTAACCGTTCCTTCCAAAGAAGGCGAACTATCTATCTCCGCTTGTGTTTTATACACTCCCAAAGACTTGTACACATAAAGTTCCGCAATTGGACCGCCAATTTTAGTTCTAAAAAACGACGGGCCTCCACTTTCAATAATCTCCTCTTGGTCCGGACCTAGCTCCAATACTTCATTTTTGTTCGTGGAAAAATTAGCATTGAAACCAATACTTACCTCTCCTAAGTTAAATCCGTTTCCACGAAGATCAATTTCAAAACCACTGTTTTTAAACGCACCAATATTTTGAAGCGACGAATTAAAACCTGATTGCTGTGGTACAGGTACATTTAGTAGTACCCCTTCTGTCTCCGTATTATAATATTCTGTAGAAATTGCAATCTTATTATTGAAAAAACCAAGGTCTAAACCAAAATTTGTAGATGTACTGGTTTCCCATGATAAGCCAGCGTTTGGAGAAGAACCTGTAGAATTACCGACTACCAATTGTCCATCTACGGTATATTCATCTACATTGATGATACCTTGGGAATCATAGTTGCCAATTTGGTTATTCCCTACTTGACCCCAACTTGCCCTTAGCTTTGTATTATTGATAAAACTATCCTCTGGAAAAAAATCTTCCTCACTTAACAACCACCCTACGGAAGCTGAAGGGAAAACACCCCATTTGGTGTCATCACCAAACCTAGAAGACCCGTCTGTACGTATTGACGCAGAAGCCAAATATTTATTGGAAAAATCATACTGCATACGGCCAAAATAAGAGACCTGTGCCCAAGTAGATTCATCATTATCTACTGTCCATGTAGAACCACCCGAGATATTACGTAGTAAATCGTTTTCAAAATCATTGGCATTGGTATTGGTTCTAGAAAATGATTCGGTTTGAAAGCTATATCCACCAATAACATCTACATTATGCTTATTGAAATTTGTATTATAATTCAATGTAAATTCAGTAAGCAAGTTTTTGGAGATATTGCGATTTTCAGTTGCCGTTATTATCGCATTTTCCGGTAAGGTTCTATATTGTCCAATTCCAGAAGGCCTAAAGTATTTAGAAATATTATTTCTATAATCTGTTCCTACAACACCTTTGGCCGTTAAGTCCTTTATGATATTATACTCTAAAGTTGCGCTAGCAATGGTCCTGAATCTTTCAACGGTATTGTCCGACAATTCGGTCATGGCAACCACATTCTCTGCCAAAGCTCCGTCTTCCGGTGTATTGGCATATAGTTGATTTCCTATGGCAAAAGAGCCATCATCATTACGAACCGGGAAAAACGGATACATAATATCCCAACCTCCATTTGGATCGGCAGGAAATGTATTATGACCATTGTTATGCCCTGTTACATTACCTTCTGCATACGAGGTATTCAAATTCAAATTAAATTTTAATCGCTCCGATACCTGAGTGCTAACCGTAATATTTGAAGTGATTTTTTCTAAATCTGACCCAATAGTAACACCATCTTTAGTTTCATAACCAATAGACGTATAGAAATTGGTTTTATCCATTGCCTGTGCTAATGACAAGTGATAGTTGTTTAGAAAAGAGGTCTTATAGACTTCATCTATCCAGTTGGTATTGGTTAAACCTTGCACACCGTTTAAATAATCTTCCGTGTAGGCCAACCTCAACTGTCTTTTACCCGCCCCATTGGCAAGCCTAGTAGCTACATCATCATTTTCACTAACGGTTAGGCCATTTGCGGCCATTGCCGTTACATAACCCCTGTCTCGAGCTTCTTTAAAGAACAGTGCGGCATCATAGGCATCTACAGGTTTAATATTTGGTTTTCCAAACTGAACCCCTGAAAAGGCCTTAAAGGACACTTGCAATTCTTCGTTCGTTCCTTTTTTAGTGCTAATAAGAATTACGCCATTGGCAGCCCTAGAACCATATATAGATGCAGAAGCCGCATCCTTTAGTACACTGATGGATAATATATCATTGGTATTCAGGGACCCTAAAGAACTATCTTCCGATAAAGGCACTCCATCTACAACGATCAGTGGTTTTTGTCCTGCTCCAAAAGAGCCTATACCCCTAATGTTGACAACGGCATCATCAAATGGATCCCTACCACCTTGGCTAATATTAATACCGGGCATAGTACCAGCCAATGTTTGTTCAAAACTTGGTGAAGCATATCTGTTAATGGTCTCCGTATTTACTTTGGCAATAGACCCTAGCACTTTACCTTTAGACAATGATCCATAACCAATGACTACAACCTCCTCTAAACGAGCTTCATCTGGTAATAGACTTATATTTACTACAGCTTGATTGTTAACATTGATTTCTTTGGTTACATAACCTAAATATGATACCTGTAACACGGCATTGGAATTGGAAATAGCTATGGTATAATTTCCATCAAAATCGGATATTTGTCCGTTGGTAGTGCCTTTTTCTATAATATTGGCACCAGGTAGGGGATCACCGTTTTCATCCGTTACCTTACCAGACACCGTATTTTGTTGGATTTTCTTTGGTTGTAAGGTTACCGGATTTTTTTGACTTTTAAAATTTGGCCGTTTTACCAAGTAAACCCTTTGTCCATTAAGGTTATAGGTGGTTTTTGTGTTACTAAAAATTCTATCAAGGAAAACAGAAATCAATTCATTTTCTGCCTGTACAGATATCTTTCTTTTTAAATCTACATCATCAATTATGTAAACAAATTCAAGTTCTGTGGTTCCTTCAATCTTATCGATTACTTGCCCAATAGTTACATTGTTAAGTTGCAACGTAACCTTTGTATTTTGCCCATAGCCATCATTCGCTTTCATGGCAAACAATGCTAGGAAAATCAGCAAAATACTTAGTTTCATTTTTAAATTTAATTTGAATAATGGAAAGGGGCTTCTTGTATGGTTAAGAAGTTTTTTCATACTTTTATAGTGTTAACTGTGGTTATTCTTTTGTTTGATCACGACAACTTTATATCGGGAAATGTTCGCAGCATTTTCCGATTTTTTTTGGCTCTTTATGAATCCTTTTTAGTTGCCTTTTCTTTGATTTTGGTTTATTCGTTTCAGGTCATAGGCTATGGTTTAAATATTTGTTTATACTAGCATCTTTTCTATTATTTTACTCAATAATTATAGAATCTTTATTGATAGTGTATTTAATGCCGTAGTTCGTTTTTAACTCTTGGAGCACCCTTTCTATTGGTTCCTTTCCAAAATTTGCATTAAATACTTTTTTAGCGAGATGGGTATTATGGTTAATGAAAACAACATTATAGTTTCGCTCTAATTTTTTTAGAATATTCTCAAAAGTCATATTTCTGAAAATCATTTTTCCATCTATCCAAGAGGTATAAATGTTCGTATCCACTTCATTTTTATGGATACTATTCTGGATCCTATCAAAACTACCTTTAAACCCTGGCTCTAAAAGAATATTTTTTTCAGGGTGATGCCCATCACTATCAGAATACAAGCTAACAGAACCCTCAACCAAAACCACTTCGGTATTTTCATCTTCAGGATAGGCAGAAACGTTAAAATGTGTACCCAAAACTCTAATGTTAAGGCTGTTGGCATTAACGATGAAAGGATGTTCAGTATCCTTTGCCACATCTAAATAGGCTTCACCGGTAATAAAAACCCGTCTATCCTTGCCCTTTATAAAATGAACCGGATATTTAATGGAAGTACCAGCATTTAAATGTGCCATAGTACCATCAGAAAGTACAATATTCATGCGTTTTCCATAAGGTACCGTTAACGTGTTATACGCTAAAGTTTCATTTGTTTCCACTTTTTCATACACCAATTGATTGCCTTGCTGTTGTAAAAGAACGTTACCATGCTTATCTGTCACTTTTTCATTGCCATGCTGATCCAATACTTTAATGCTACCGTCCTCCAGTTCTAAGGTTATGGCGTCTTGTGGAATTACAACAGTATTATTAAATAAGGTGTTTTTAGAAATAAAATAGGTCATGGTAACTATCCCTATAAACACCGCGGCTATAGAGACATATCTAAAAATGTTTTTTTGCTTCTTTGGTTGGTTCGTTTTTTGGGACGCTATTTGTTTACTCGATGCCATAATTTCATCAAAAATAGAATCGGCCACAGCATCGTTCATTTTAGGAACTTCTTCTAGGTAAGAAAGTACCTCATCAACAGAAGGCATTTTGCCCAAGTTCTCCTTTTGGCCAAAAAATGCGATTACTTCTTCAATTTCCTTTTCATCGCATTCTCCTTTGACATATTTGTTTAAAAGGTGATTAATCTGTTGCTTATCTTTCATGATATATGATTCTGCTACATATATAATACAGATGAAAGCCTACGGAGTACTATTCAGAAAATGAATTTTTTTTGATTTTTTTTTAAAATATCTTTCTAATGAAGAAAAATGGACATTCTCAGCTTAAAGAATATTGAAGAAAACAAGAAGTAGAAAGGTAATTTCCCCTTTAGTTTCCAAGTACATGGTAATATTGGAGAGTGCCTGACTCATTTGATTTTTAACCGTTTGTGTAGAAATACCTAATTCTGAACCAATATCTTGGTAGCTTTTGCCTTCATCCCTAGACATTTCGAAGATGAGTTTTCTTCTTGGAGGAAGGGTCTGTATTGCCTTTTTACGGATTACCTCATATTCCCTACCCTCTATATAGTCATCTACGGGGAGATATTTTACAGTGCTTTTTGCGTAAAAAACCTCCTCTCTTAATTTTTTATCGGTTACAGCTTTAGCGAGAAAATTAAACGTGTGGTTTTTTGTAATGGTATATAAGTATGATTTAAAGGAAAGCTCGGCTTTTAAATTTGCCCTATTCAACCAAACCTTTAAAAAAACATCTTGTACAATTTCTTCAGCATAACTATCAAACTGCACTAAGCTTTTAGCATACGCGAACAACGGATTTCTATAGATACCAAAAAGCTTTTTAAATGCTTTTTCATTTCCTTCTCGCAACTGGGCTACAAGTAGTTTATCCGTGTTTTTTTTATCCGCTGACATGTAAACAATCTTATTAGGCGATTATTTTTAACGAGATAAATGTAGCAAAAAGGATATGATTTTCGCAAATTGAAAAAATACAGGAAGAATTTATAAGAATATCTTAATCCAAGTTTAACATAAAAATTACATGTATTTAGGTGTTAAACTTGGGTTTTTAACTATTATTTACAGTTGTTTTTTCAACTATCTGACAATCAATATTTTGAATGTTTTCTTTTGTTCTTATACAATTTATACCAAATGAGATCTTTTGTTCTGGAATATATCAAATTTGAACTGTCAATATCCTTTAAATTACCTGTTACTCAAAGCAAACCCCATGTAAATCCGTAAAAAGTTCAAGTACAGCGTAACCATTAACTAGGTGTTTTTATGGTTCAGCCAGTTATAAACGGCCAATACAATTGCCAAAACCAGTAAAATATGAATGACCGCACCTAAAATTTTAAATACCAAAAAGCCAAGCAACCAGCCAATTATTAAAATCACGATTATTGTCCAAAGAATCTTTTTCATCTTGTTTATTTAGTCATTCCGTAAACTAACGATACTTCTAACAGCATTAAAGGAATGCACAATTCAATAGTGAAGTTAGCAT
This sequence comes from Maribacter sp. LLG6340-A2, assembly GCF_045057105.1. Taxonomy (GTDB): domain Bacteria; phylum Bacteroidota; class Bacteroidia; order Flavobacteriales; family Flavobacteriaceae; genus Maribacter. Next base: position 1,111,071 of record NZ_CP159332.1, read on the forward strand.
GCTAAACCGTCTAGGTTTGGTTCTAAAAAGTTGTTTATTAATGCAATCCACATAATACAAACCCCAAGTCATTACAAAACTGAATTTTATTTTAACCCATTCCTTTTTGGGCTAACAAATAAGGTAATAATGCTAATGTGCAGAAGCAAGGTGTTAGAAATTGCACCGTAATGAAAGCAGCATATCAATTTAATAAAACGTACAATAGACTGTATCAGATTTCTGAAAAGTCCGCCCATCTTCTCCATGTCCTAGAGCAATTATTGTGCAGAGTGGACAGTAAGATATCTTACCATCTTAAACTTAAACAACGCCATTCTTGTATACATAATATCTACTTAGAAATTGTCACAGAACTTAAGAAACTAACATTGGCTTATGGCTGTTCTACAAGTTTATGCAGACCGCCAGCCAAGCAGTGGGTAAATGCAAAAGAACTTTTTTCGGCACAAAGTATTTTAGAAATCGAGCATCTTTTGCAAACGGCAACCATTGAGCAGTTACAACAATATGATCAGATGCTTTGCGCTACGGATATTCCCTGTCATGTGGCCAGACTACTTCATCTTCAAAAAAATCAAATACAAACAGATTTATATCACTACGACACTTAAAAAGAACTAATTATATGGAAATAGAAAACAATGTGACTATGGATATGGATATCCAAAAGTCAGCCGGTATGGGCGCTATTTTAGAGCCCGGCAAAGTTACCTTTAGAGTTTGGGCACCAAATGCGGAAAAAGTATTTGTAAAGGGCGATTTCAACGAATGGAAAGATGATGAGGTGGCCCTTAAGGAAGAGGCCAATGGCTATTGGGCCGGGGTTACCAATTTGGCACAAGAAGGCGATGAATACAAATATGTTATCCATAATAATGATACCATATATGAACGGAACGATCCATATGCTTTTGAGGTTACCAATAGTAACGGCAACTCGGTCATACGAACATTAAATTTTAATTGGGATGATGATGGCTTTCAAATACCAGCATGGAATGAATTGGTTATTTACGAATTACATGTAGGTACGTTTAACCGTCAAAAAGATGATCAGGTAGGTACCTTTAATGATGTTATTGAAAAACTACCCTATTTACAGGAATTAGGCATTAACTGTATAGAGCTCTTACCTGTTGCAGAATTTGCCGGCGGCATCTCTTGGGGCTATAATCCGGCCCACCCGTTTGCCATTGAGCAAGATTATGGCGGGCCAGATGCATTTGCCAATCTGGTAAATGAATGCCATAAAATGGGTATTGCCGTTATTATGGATGTCGTCTATAACCATTTTGGACCTTCTGATGTTGACCTTTGGCAATTTGATGGCTGGAGCGAAAATGACAAGGGTGGCATCTATTTCTATAATGACCATAGAAGTGATACCCCTTGGGGAGACACCAGGCCAGATTACGGTAGAAAAGAGGTTAGGCAGTATTTACGTGACAATGCTTTAATGTGGATAGAGAAGTATCACTGTGACGGACTACGAATGGATGCTACTTCTTATATACGCTATGAAGGTGGCGGTATAGGATATGATACTGAAATTGAAGAAGGTAATATCCTAATGCGCGACATCAACGCAGAAATAAAGGAGAAATATCCACATGTTCTTACCATTGCAGAAGATCTAAAGGGTGATAGCCGGGTAACGAACGACCCTATTGATGGCGGTTTAGGTTATGGAAGCCAATGGGATATGGAGTTTGTACATCCGGTAAGGGAGGTTATCCAAGACACCCATGATGATAGTAGGGATTTACAAAAAATAGTGAACGCCCTGGAATTTAAATATAGTGGCGATTATTTTAGACGCATTGTGTATACGGAATCTCATGATGAGGTAGCTAACGGAAAAGCAAGGGTGCCGGAGGAAATTCAACCAGGTGATGCAGAAAGCGATTTTGCCAAAAAAAGAGCTATCCTTGGTCTTGTCCTAACATTAACGGCACCTGGTATACCTATGCTTTTTCAAGGCCAGGAATTTATTGAAGATGAATATTTTCAAGATACGGAAGGGCTAGATTGGAATAAGTTGGAAAAACATACAGGAATAAAAAACCTAGTTCGTGACCTGATCAACCTAAGAACCGGTAAAAGCGACCGTAGTTTTGGTTTAAGGGCGCAAGGAATTACCATCTTACATTTTAACCAAGACACCAAAATACTCGCATATCTTAGACATGACGAAAACGAGGAAAAGGAACCTGTAATGGTCATCTTGAACTTTACCAATACAGATTACAATGCATATGGTATTGGCATTGAAGACCATTCTGAATGGAAGCTGAGAATCAATTCCGTATACAAGGAATACGACAATGCCTTCACGGCCAACAAAGCAAAGAACTTGAATATAGAGGAAGAATCCACTGATGAAAAAAATTGGACGGGCTTCGTAGATATTCCTGCATACGGCGCCTTAATTTTTACGAAATAAAATTGCACGAAATACCATAAAAAATGTGCCCTGTAAATTCAAATTACAGGGCACATTGTGTTTTATCTATAAGCTTTTTAACGGTGGCTTTGCTTAATTTATAAGATTACCTCTGTACGGGTAAATACACAATAAATGTAGCGCCTTCACCAAGTGTACTTTTTGCATGGATATGGCCTTGATGGTTTTCTACGATTTTTTTACAAATAGACAGCCCTATTCCAGTTCCGGAATATTCTGTTTTAGAATGTAGTTTTTGGAATACTTCAAAAATAGATTTTGCATATTCCGGTGCAAAACCAATTCCGTTATCCGTAAAGGAAATTTCATGATAAGTCTTAAAATTCTTGGTAAACTTCTCCTGAATATCCTGGGCATTTACTTGAGTAGATGTAATATTGATCACCGGGTCTATATCACTCTTTCTATATTTAATTGAGTTGCTGATCAAATTGGCAAATACTTGCTCCAATTTAAAAGCCACCCCTTTTACTTCCGGTAAATTCTCAAAAGTAATCTGAGCATTGGTCTCTTTGATCAATTGAGACAACTCTTCTTTTACTTTACCACCAACTTCATTTAAATTAACTTCTTCAAATTCGCTATCCTGTCTTTCTATACCACTGTAAGTCAATAAATTTTGAATGAGGTCTCGCATTCTAAACGCAGCTACCTTAATTTTCTCAAAGTAGACCATAGATTTTTCCGGTAATGATTCCCTGGCATCGTCTTCTATACGAGATATAAATACTTGAATTTTTCTTAACGGTTCTTGCAAATCATGACTGGCCACCCTACTAAATGACTCCAATTCCTCATTGCTCAATTTTAATTTATCATAACTTTCTATTAACTGATTGTCCTTGGCTACCTGTTCCGTAATATCCTGTACAATACCTACAGAAACCGGTTGATCCTCTATCTGGACCAATCTCCCATTAATATTGAGATGCAGCACCTTTTTATCTTTGGTGATTATCCTTAATGTTGATATGGACGAAGTACCATTTGCAATGGTCTCGGCACAAAGAATATCATAATTTTCCTGATCATCTGGGTGTACCAGTTTACGATAGTTCTCCAATGTAATAGGAAAACTGTTGGGCTCATACCCCAGTAATCTGTAGAAGTTATCGGAAACGGTTACAGAACCATTTTTCAAATACCATATATAACTACCAATACCAGCTACAATTTCCGCTTCCTTGAATATGGTATTCTGTAAACTTAGTTCTTCATTAAGCTCATAGAGCGCTTTTTCCGTTTTTTTAATACTAGTGGTATCCCAAGCGGTATTGGTTATGCCCCCACCGGATTTTACTATTGTATTACAAATTGTTTTAGCACCATCCTTAAATTGATATTCACTCTCATGCTCTTGATCTTCACCGGTATTGTAACAAAGTTTCATCAGGTCCAGAAGACCATTTTCTACCACCATAGGGTACATTTCCACTAAGGTATTACCTATATTTTCTGCCTGGTCACTTCCCGTAACTTCTTCTATGGCATTGGATGCATATACAAATTTAAAATCCGTTACATTTCCCTTATCATCCTTTATCGGCTCAAAGTGACTAATAACATTATTGGAACTTTTATATACCCCTTTTAAAAAGGTTTCCGTCTCCTGTAATTTTTTATTCTGCTCAATGATGCGTGCATTGACCTTGGTTATTTCCCGTTTTTGACTGTAAATACTTATAAAGCCGATAATAAAAATGATCATAGAGGTAATGGCGACCAACAAGGAAGAAAGAGGGGTCAAGAATGATTGCGAGGTAAATTCTTCCCTTCTAGAAACCATTAAGTAGTTTTCATCGGACAACATACTCTTTTTAATTCTTTGGGCTTTGTTTACAATGTTAGAAATACGCTCTAACCTATTGAGCTGCAATTGCTCGTTGGCAACATTGGTACTATCCGTTATAGGTGTTATCGGTAATTCTGCAATTATTTCATTGCGGAGTACCTTCAACATCTTTACCCTTTCTTGTTGTGATGCATTTTCCTTGGTCAACGCTTGTAACCTCTCTAAGCCTTGGTCTATTTCTATGATGACCATATCTGTGAGATTCTCCTGATCTTGTTGTAATTGGTTTTTTAACTGGATTGATTCTAACAACAAAAAATTAGCGGACAATTCTACAATGTTACGCTGTACATCTAAAGTATGGGACACCTTCTCCCCTGAACTATACAATCTTTCTACCTGCTTATACCCTACCCCGGCAGTATACAATAATAATGCTGCGGCCAATATCAACAGAAAGATATAGGTCTTTGTAGAGGCCAAAATCCGTTTAATATCCATATGATCAGCTATAAATAAAATTATCCTTGGTTAATCCTTTATTACTTTTAGCCCAATCTATATGTAAAATATTATATATGATTTTCGTTAGTTTTTTAAAGGAATCTGGCTTGGTTACATAAAGGTTGGCCCCTTCGGCAAATGCACTTTCAATATCCGTTGTAGAAGAAGATGTGGAGTATATGGCCACTTTTACGTCGTTTAAATGATCATTAGATCGTATTTCCCTTAAACACTGTATTCCATTAATGACCGGCATGTTTAAATCTAAAAATATTAATTTGGGCATCAAGGCATGGTCCATATTTAGATATTTCAAGATTTCCCTGCCATTCTCAAAAAGAAAAAGTTGGGTAGCAATATTTATTTCTTCAATAGCCTCTTCAAAAAAAGACCTGTCATCCTCATCATCATCAACCAAAGCTATATGTAATTTATTTTCAGCCATCTATACGGGGGTTATTGCTAATGTAGTCGATAAACTATTATGTAGCATTTTAATGTTCTTATTTATTTACGTAATTCTTCATAAAAATGTTCTTTTTATCCTAAAATTTAATGGAATATTTAATTTTTTATAATCTAGTTAACTATTTTTCAAGGTAGTAGAAAAACACATCTTCCCTTACTTCAAAAAAAACATTTCTGCTAAGTTAATTTGGTCAATATCCATAAGGCCGTAATTCCAAATATCATATGCGCACAAATTAACTGGATAAAGAAATACGTTAGGTTAATTTCTGGAGGGTCAGAATGTTTTAGAAACATGACCGTCCAACCTAGTACACCTATAATCCCAAGAAAAAAACCTAGGACCAACCCACATAGTAAAGGGTTCAATTCTTTTGCGTGGTTTAAATAAAAAAATAAACCCGCAGCCATTAATATACCAATTACCAAGTGTATGGCCCACCCCCTAAAATCATTATCTTCAGCTACAGTATCAAAAGTTTTGGAACGATTTATCAATCTATTCAGTAAATGTGTTTCATTAAATTTATGGTCGCTTAATTTCTCCAAAATATGGCTAAAGATGGTCATTACCATCGTTCCCAAAATTCCAGATACTATAATTAATATTACGCTCATAATATGTCAACTAGCATTAGCTTTATAAAAATCACATAAAATTTTATAAAATGTGCATGTAGTAATCAATTGAACAAACAATACTTGTGAATGCGCTAAAAGTTCATTGTTTTTCAATAAAGGCATTACAATTATGCCACTAACTTTGTTTGGATGTTAGTAGCACTGCCACATAATTTCAGGTTTAGTTATTAATACACAATCCAGTGTGACTATGGAAGAACTTATTGGAACATTTGCAGGAATATTTACTACCGTAGCGGCATTACCCCAGATTTATAAGGCTTGGCGCTCAAAAAAAGTCGATGATGTCTCACCAAAAATGTTTTATACAATTACCATTGGTGTTTTTCTATGGACCATCTATGGTATTTTAAAGTCAGATATTCCTATCATCGTCACCAATGGTATTTCCGTAATTCTAAATTGCACCATGCTTATATTAATTTATAGATACCGCACGGTGTACAGTAAATAAAATAGGTGTTGGAAAACTGTTTTGAATTTTATTAAAAATTAGTACATCATGAAAAATTTGTTTGATACTACGTGGGAAAATGTTTTATTGATTTTTGCCAGTGCCGTGGGCATTTACCTTGCAATTATACTACTAACCAGAATTGTAGGTAAACGAAGTTTTTCTAAAATGTCCAGTTTTGATTTTGCCATGACCGTAGCCGTTGGTTCTATAGTAGCCACCACTATTTTATCATCATCCGTCAAATTAACAGAAGGTATTATAGGCCTGGCTTCTGTATACGGCCTACAAATATCAATTGCGTTGGCCCGTAGAAAGAAAAGCATACAAGAACTCGTGGACAACTCACCACTTTTATTAATGGATGGTGAAAAAATTATAAATGCCAATCTGTTAAAGGCTAGGGTTACAGAGGGCGACCTACGTTCTAAACTTCGCGAGGCAAATGTTACCGATTTAAAACAGGTTAAAGCCGTTGTTTTTGAGACTACGGGAGACATTTCTGTATTGCACAAGAAAGATGATCAACCCCTTAGCTTGTGGATCATGCAAGATGTAAAACGAGCGTAACTTTAATATTCACCACCCTGTTCCAAGGGTCTCAAAATTCTTTTTTCATTACCGTTCAACTTCCTATTTTTTGAGTCACTCAATACCCTATTTCTATTATAATTTTAAACTATTATTAAAAGGGTTTAACCAAATAAGGTAAAGAGCTACTAAACTAATACTTATGTAACCTCTTAAACCCCATTAAATTAAACACAAATATTATGATAGATATAGATATTAAAAAAAGTGAAGAACAGAATAACCAACCTGGCAACGAACACAAAATGGATCCTACTCCCCTTACCATACGTGAGGACTACAAAGGGAGTGAAAAATTACTTGATAAAGTAGCCATAATTTCAGGTGGAGATAGTGGAATTGGAAAAAGTACCGCTATACATTTTGCCAGGGAAGGTGCCAACATTGCCATTATTTATCTTAACGAGGATAAAGATGCGGAACAAACAAAAAAAGAAATAGAGGCAGAAGGCCGTACATGTTTATTACTTAAGGGCGATGTTAAAGATGAGGAATTTTGCAAAGCTGCCATTAAAGAAACTATAGCACATTTTGGAAAATTAAATGTTTTGGTCAATAATGCTGCCATGCAATTTCCTGCTGAACAATTGGAAAATATAAGTTCATCCAATTTCCAAAAAACATTTGAGACCAATATTTATGCATATTTCTATCTATCAAAAGCTGCAATGGCCCACCTTAGCAAAGGTGACACGATCATTAACACTACATCTGTAACGGCATACCGTGGCTCTGAACACTTAATAGATTATGCAAGCACCAAAGGGGCTATTGTTTCATTTACCAGAAGCCTAAGTAAAGCTTTGGCACCAAAGGATATTAGGGTCAATGCTGTTGCCCCAGGACCTATATGGACTCCGTTAATCCCAGCTACATTTAGTGGTGAAAACCTAGAAGAATTTGGAAAGGACGTTCCTTTGGGTAGAGCAGGGCAACCAGCCGAAGTAGGACCCGCTTATGTATATCTAGCAAGCAAGGATAGTAGCTATATGACCGGACAGGTTCTTCATATCAATGGAGGAGAGATTATTGGTGGTTAATTTAATTGGATAAGGATTATGTTTACCAAAGAGGACACGGATTTTTTAATTTTTATGGCCGAAGATGATATTGACGACCAGCAAATCTTTTCAGAAGCAATTGCTGAGGTTGATCCAGATATCAATATTAAACTATTTAATAATGGAGAGGCATTGTTGTATGAAATGGACAATGCCTCCACATTACCTCATATTATCTTTTTGGATTTGTTAATGCCTAAAAAAAATGGGGAGGAATGTTTAAAGGAATTACGGAACAATAGGTTATTTGACGATATCCCAATTGTGGTATATTCTAACCTCTACGACATTGATAGAATCTCCAATTTATTTGAAATGGGGGCAAACCGCTACTTACACAAACCATCCTCGTTTAAAATTCTGACAACAGCATTAGGAAGAACCATACACTCTATAAAAAATAACAGTTTAGGCGGAACGGCCATTATTCACTATGCCGATTAATAGACAATATTCAATTGCGGATTGAGTCATCTTTTGAGTTAATCGGGGTATAAAAAAATAGGTAATTTTTTTATATTGCAAATCAATTGGACTAAACAACGACCTTTAAAATTAAATAACTATTTTAAAAATTACATACAATTCTTTACCCCATAAAAGCGTTTAAAATGTACAATTGTTAATAATTATGAATCAATCCCTTATAAATGTTTACCTCGCAGATGATGACAGCGATGATAGAACATTCTTTTCTGATGCATTAAAAGAAATTCCTATTAAAACCCAGGTTGCCGAATTTAACAACGGAGTTGATTTAATGGCCGACTTGGTATCTGATAATGAAGTACGGCCAGATGTTATTTTTCTTGACTTGAAAATGCCAATGATGGATGGTTTTGAATGTTTGGCAGATATTAGGGAACTATCTCAATATGCAGACACCCCCATCATTATCTATTCTACTTCTTATCACCCTAAGGAGATAACAAGATTAAAGGAAATGGGCGCTTCATTATATCTACAAAAACCATCATCTTACAACCAGCTTAAGACGCTATTGCACAAATGCTTAAGCTATATTAAAAATACTTCACAAAATAAGACCGCAGAACCTGAATTCGTGATTTCTATTTAAAAACTCACCTTCCCTTTCATTTTTGGTACAAAAATTAGTCTATTTAGTTAATAGTATTATAATTTACCTCTAAGGCACCTATTATAGTTTAGTTTTGTGAGTTATATCTAAAATATCCTTAAAAAGGATTAAACACAAAGCAGAAAATGCACGAATTAACTTATAGGTCTACTGCCAAACCCAATCTTAGTTCAGATGATTTGGAAAATATTCTAAATACTGCCGTTACCAAAAATAAAAGTTTGAACATTACCGGTTGTTTAATTTACCATAAAGGAATATTCATACAGACGTTACAAGGCACTAAGGAAGATATTTTCAATGTTTACAGTGGTATTGAAATCGATACCCGACATGAATCTGTTCAATTATTATGGGAAGGTCCTTCAGAAAAAGTAGTTTTTGATGGCTGGCATATGGCCTATTATTCACCAGGTGAAAAAACCAATGAGGTTGAATTAAAGACATTTGAAAATAATTTATTGATATTATCCTCTTACCACAATGATGGTTCGGCATCTGTTAGGCTGTTCTGGAAAGAGATAAAATCGCTCGTATTCGAGAAATAATCATCAACTTACATTTACGCATAAAGAAAGCGCCAACTATGATATAGTTGGCGCTTTTACTTGTCTGTCCTTTATTTTAAAATTAAGCGGTTAACGATACTTTTCTAGTATTCATTAAATAGGTTTTAGGAGTACAGTTAAAGCGGTTTCTAAAAATTTTAGAGAAATAACTTCTGCTCGTAAAACCAATGGTATAAACAATTTCAGAAATATTTAAATCTGAAGTCTGTATTAATTCTTCTGCAAGTACCAATCTTTCGTTTCTTATGAAGTTGGTTACGGTTGTACCTTCCATCACCTTGAAACCTTCTTGCAATTTTGTTGGGGATAGTCCATACTGTCTACTTAAATAAGTAACGGTATACGGATATTCTGGCTTTCTTTTTATAGCGTTGACCGCCTCCTCTATTCTCAACAACTCACTTTTGGTAAGAATGGTAGACACTTGACCTTCATTATTAATATCCTCTCTACATTGTAGAATTTCTAACGCCAAGGTAAAGCTAACAATACCGTCTATAAGTAGTTTCCTAACCAAACCTTTTTGGTGAATAGAACGTATTTGCAATAATTGCTCCTTTATTTTCAAGTTAAACGTACCTATGTGCTCATAACTATCTTCTTGCAGAAAAGATGAAAATAACTGTTGGTACAGATCGCTTCCTTTTTCACCTTGTATTTTTGGTGCATCGTCCTCAGAAACCCTAATAATGGCAATATTGGATTTTGTACCTTCTTTTAATTTAATATCTATAGTATCATTTTTACCACCGATCAATACGGTTTGTAACGCTTCAACCTTTAAGGATTTAGAAGAACCATAATTACGTTGTACCGTAAAATCACCTTCTAGACAATAGATGAAGTAAAGACATCTATGATCGTTCATTTCCAGTGAAAAATCAAAGTCCTGGGCCAAACTTAAATCATATTCTGTATAGGAAATTCCAGATTCCAACGCTACGGTCTGTATACGGCCGGTTCCTTTCTCATTATCATATTGAAGAATACGATCACCTTCAAAACTAGAAATACTTCCTCCTAATACGTTATTAAAATAATTTAACTGGTTGTGGACTACTTGCATAATAATGGTTTTTGAGAGTTAATAATTATTGCATTATTAGCCGTGTTCAAATTTGTGGTTGCACCCATTTCTTTTGGTGTGCTCATTGCATTCAATTTACTCACCATCTTTTTTCTTACCGAGCCAACTCTGGCATATTGTAAATTTTTCATAACTGACTAATAATTTATATTACAAAGATGCAGGTAATGGCAAGTAAATTTGTTACATCATTTCAATTATGAGTTACAAAATTATGAGATGGCCTATAAAATGATATAATAAAAAGGAGAGAAGTGTAGTTAAATGAGAATAGGAAGGTACACTGTAAATTCTGCACCAACATTTGGTTTACCCTTGGCCATGATAGCCCCGTTATGCGATTCTACAATCTTTTTACAGATAGACAACCCTAAGCCCGTACCTGTATATTCGTTCTTACCGTGCAGGCGTTGAAATATTTCAAATATTTTATTTTCATATTTCTTCTCAAAACCTATTCCATTATCCAAAAACTGTAATTTTACATAGGTATCATTGACCAGGCCAAGCACTTGCGGTAGTTCTTTTTTAGAGACCAAGGTGCTTTTAATTTCTACCTTGGTTTTGGTGTCCGGTTTAATATATTTTAGAGAATTGGAAATTAAATTGGTAAACAATTGTTCCAATTGAAATTGTACCCCGTTGACTATGGGCAAGTCATCTGAGCGTACTTCTGCCTTTAATTCCTTAATACGCTCACCCAAATCGTCCAAAACATTATCCAATACATCATTAAGATTTACACTTTTGGGCAGCTCTACAACTTCTTCCACTTTAGAATAAGAAAGCAAATTGTTGATCAGGTTTCTCATACGATCAGATGATGATTTTACCTTTTCCAAATACCCTTGGGATTTGGGGCTCAATCTACCTTTTTCCTCATCGCTCAATCTACTTATGAACATTTGTATTTTTCGCAATGGTTCCTGCAGATCATGACTGGCTACACGATTAAAAGCCTCTAGATCAGAATTTGTTCTCTTCAGCTCTGCATTTCTGGCCTGTAAATTAGATTCTGTTTCCATTTGCTCGGTAACGTCCCTAATAACACCTACCATATACCAGTTTGCATCCTTTTTAAAGCATTCACCTATGGTATTCAAATATCTTACCTTCTTGTTTTTGGTCACTATTCTAAAAACCAGTTCCGCCCTACTTCTATGCTTGCGCGCTTCCTTGAAACTCTTTCTAACTTTTTCTACATCATTCTCATGAACAAAGGACAATAATCGCTCATAATTAGAATCAAATTCGTTAGGCTGATACCCGAACAAACGATATACATTTTCCGAATAGTTAACATCCGTTTCTGCCAAGTTCCATTTAAAACTACCAATACTGGCAACCGCCTCAGCCTCTGTCAACAATCTATTTTGAACAAAAAGTTGTTCCTCATATTCTTTTTCCCTAGTAACATCTTTAGCAAACAACATGACGCCCTCATTCATTTTAATGGCCCTGTTCCTGAACCAAAAATCCTTGCCATTAAAATGATACTTCCGTAGAAATTTTATATTCTTCTCAGTGGTATAGCATTTTTCAAGTAATTCTAATATTCCGTTGGTACTGTTTTTTGGATAAAATTCCAATAAAGTTTTACCAATGATTGAACTGGGTTCTTCCCCGGTAATCTCAACCATTCTATTATTAATATATTCTATTCTAAAATCATTAATGGCACCTTTGGCATCATACGTAGGTTTTACATAACAGATAATATTATTAAAACTATCCAGTACGCTGTTATTGATAATACCGGCCAATTCTTTTTCATTGACAATGCGCCTATCATTGGTACTGTCTAAAAAACCCGCATTTGTTTTTAAAATATCGTTTTCCAAACTAAATAGAAAGGTTATGGTAACCCCCTCCCCATCACCATTTAGTTTTGCATACGTATAACCGGTTTCTTGTGCCAATGCCTCATAGATGGGAATGTTTATATCTTCCTTGGATTGCAGCACTTGTTCCAAAACATTTTCCAGACCATTAATTAATGATAACTTTTCTACTTGCGCTACCGTTTTACCCTCCAATCCGCTGTCCGATTGGATCAGTAATATTTGTGCCGTTGTATTGGCATATGCTATTTTAAAAGCTTTGCTTTTATCTTTTTGGGATTGAATAGGGGTTACATATAATATTGCGTCCTTGGATTCGTCAACAATATTTTTGAAAAAACTCATACTACTAAAAAAATTTGGATACCCTATAAGTTAAGAAAGAATACCTATCATTTGCGAAATACATGAAAATGAAACAAAACGAGTAATGCTAAAACGAAAAAAGTTGTTTCTATGGAAACAACTTTATCGTATTAATTAGACCAGATACTACACCTTTAATAAAAAGTTCTCTTTCTTAAAATCATTTAAGTGATAGGACCAATTCATTTTCACCACCTGCTTCAAGGACTTTTTTAGTTCATTAAAACTAGATGGTTTCTTAATATAGATGTTGGCTCCTTTTTCAAAAGTTTCTTCAATATCCCGCTCTGCAGAAGAAGTGGAATATATGGCCACCATAATATCTTTTAAGTGTGGCGTATTACGTATAGCCTCTAGGCATTCAAAACCGTTCATGATAGGCATATTCAAATCAAGAAATATAAGATCTGGTAAATTATCTGTTTCCTTGTTCAAATATTCCATACAACTCTTGCCGTTCTCAAGTAATTGTAACTGGGTATTTAACTCAATACCCTCTAGAGCATCGGCAAAAAATTGCCTGTCGTCCTCATCATCGTCTACAAGAAGTATTCTTAATTTATTCATTTCGTTGTTTTAGGTATTGGTTGAAGAATTCTTCTCCTTTTTCTTTTTAAACTTTAAATATTGGGTAATGGTGAGCCCGGTAACTTTTTTAAATTGATTAGATAAATGTGGGACACTACTGAAATTTAATTCGTACGCTATCTCGCTCAATTTAGCATTCTCCAATAATACCATTTCCTTTACTTTCTCAATGCGCACTAATATATAAAAATTCTCAATTGAAGTATATGTCTGACTTGAAAATTGATTGGATAGATAGGAATAACTAAAGCCCAGCTGTTCGGTTAACCGCTCAGACATTTTTATATTCCTTGTATTCCCTTGACGTACCATTTCCCTTACGCACAATTTTATATCCTCTACCAAATCAAGATCATTACTTGATTTTAATTCAATTGAAAAACGACCTAAATTTTCTTTGATCAGCGCTAGATGCTCCTTACTGATATTACTCGCAATTTTAATAGTTCTACTATCAATGATTTCATATTCAATAGCTTCTTTGCCCATAATTTCTGCTATTAAAGCAAAAACAATTTTGTCCGGGTCAAACGCAAGATTAAATTCCATTCATTTCCAGTAAAAACATTCTACTACAATTTAGCTAAATTATCTATTTTAACAGTAAAAACATAGCATTATCAAGTTAAACATTTGCTCTAAAAACTAAAAACTTATTTTTTTAAAAATGTCTCTTTATATTAGCTTTATATTTGAAGATGCCCTTGGAAGAACACTATAAAAGAAATATAGAGGATATACAGTCTATTGAAGCCCTACCAACCATTTTAAATGTGATTAGGGAATCTACCCAAATGGGATTTATTGCCGTAGCAAGGGTAACGGAAGACAAGTGGCTAACCTGCAGTGTATTGGACCATTTGTCATTTGGTCTAAAACCAGGTGATGAGCTAGAGATTGAAACAACCATTTGCCATGAAATTAGACAGGCTAATAAATTGGTGGTCATAGACCATGTAAAAACCGATGGTATTTACTGTAACCACCCTACCCCTTTACAATATGGTTTTCAAAGCTACATCTCAGTACCTATTACATTAAAGAATGGTGAATTTTTTGGCACCTTATGCGCCTTAGACCCTAAGCCCAATAAGTTGAACAATGATAGGGTCATTGGCATGTTTACCCTTTATGCCGATCTTATTTCTTTTCATTTACAATCTATTGAAAACCTGCGATCCATCCGTCAAAAAGTTAAAAAACAAAATGTACGGTTAGAAGCTTTTGAATTTGTATCTAGCCATGACCTTCAGGAACCTCTGCGTAAAATTCAGACTTTTTCAAATATAATTAGGGAAAAAGAAGCGGATAAACTTCACCCAAATGTAGCCACGTATTTTAAAGGTATTGAACGTGAAGCCAATAAAATGCGAAAGATTTTAAAAGACCTTTTGGACTACTCCGAAACGGAGGAATTCATAGGTCGTTTTGAAACCACCCCGCTAAACAAAATATTAAAACGTGCCGTGGCCCGTCTTCAAGATGACCTTACTGCATGTGACGGCAGTATATCATTTTCAGAAATGGATGCTGTAAGGGCCATACCCATACAATTGGAACAATTATTCTTTGGACTATTGGCAAATTCCGTTGCCTACAGAAGTGACACCAGGAAACTTAAAATATACATTGATTGCGTTACCGGCAAGGGCGAAGAATTTAACGTTGAGGGCCTAAATGCCCAGACCATGTATTGCGCTATAACCGTAAAGGACAATGGCATTGGATTTCAACAAAAATATGCCGAACGGATTTTTGGATTGTTTAAAAGATTAAATGCGGATAATAATGATAAATCTACCGGTATTGGCTTAGCCATTGCAAAAAGAATTGTGGAAAACCATCAAGGACGTATTCTTGCATATGGCGTTCCCGATGAAGGTGCAACGTTCAAGGTATATTTACCAAAGGCTTAGAAAACCACAGTTAATTTTCTTCAAGATTTCTTTTCTTACCCCTGATGGATTTCCGGTATAAAGATTTGAAAGACCGATCCAACATTGGGCTCACCTGTGGCGTTGATATACCCATGGTGATTTTGCACTATTTTTTTAACGATGGCCAGTCCTACTCCTGTCCCTACATATTCTTGCTTACCATGTAAACGTTGAAAGACTTCAAAAATCTTGTCTGAAAATTGATTTTCAAAACCAATACCGTTGTCGGTTATAGTAATTTTGGCATAATTGGTATTCCGTTTTAAAATAACCCCAGATACTTTTAGCTCATTTACTATTTCACCCTTTACCGTTATAACTGGTGAGACATCTTGCTTGGAATACTTTAAGGAATTGGAAATAAGATTATACATCAATTGCCTAAACTGAAAAGGAACTACCTCCAGAGAACAACTTTCTTCTATAATTAATTTGCCATTTTTTTTCTTGAACTCTTCCGCAAGATCATTCTTTACCTCATTTATACTGTGCTGTAGTTCTATCTTTTTAAAAATCCTTTTCTCGGTATCGGCTCGTGAATAGGCTAAAAGATCATTGATCAACGACTGCATTCTATTGGCGGCAGATTGTATTTTTTCAAACTTGTTCTTTCCTTTTTCAGTAAGATTATCAATTTCCTTATCTAACAACACCTCTGCGAACATTTGTATCTTTCGCAGTGGCTCCTGAAGGTCATGACTGGATATATAGGCAAAGGACTGTAATTCCTTATTCATCTTTTCTAATTGAATATTACTATCCTCAAGTTCCCTAGTACGTATTTCAACTTCGCTCTTAAGGTTGTTTGCAAAAGATTTTTGCTGCTCTATATTCATGGCCGTACCAATAAAGCCCTTTAGTACTTTATCCTCATACCTTGGCACGGCCAAAACCTTAAACCACTCAAATTTATTGGTACTCGCATTTTTTACCCGATATTCCAAAGCAAAGTTCTCCTCTTTACGTACCGCCTCTCCAAAACCTTCATACACTAGTTGAATATCATCTGGGTGAACCATATTCTCCCAGGTCTGCCCTGTAAAATCAGCGGATTTTTCCAATCCTAAATATTTTAGAAGTTCCTTGTTGGCATATTCTACGTTCACTTGTTTATCGGTTATCCATATCCAAATAGGAGACAAATCTGCTATTTCCCTAAAACGCCTTTCACTTTCCCGTAACTTGGTAGCGGCTTTAACAGCTTCCGTAGTATCCGTACAGACCACAAGTACACCTGAAATATTGCCGGATTCATCTTTTACCGGACTATAACTAAAGGTCCAATACACATCCTCTATCTGTCCGTTTCTAAAAATAGGTATCAATTGGTTTTCCCTCCAGATAGACTCCCCTTTGTCTGTGACCTGATGTAGCAATGGTGAAATATCATCCCAAATTTCCGGCCAAGCCTCCTTTCCGCTCATACCTAAAATAGAAGGGTGCTTTCCATTAATCCCCAAACTTGGGCGGTAAGCATCGTTATAAAAACATTTTAGCTTTTTTCCCCAGAATAAAAACATGGGAAAAGGAGAGTTTAATATAATACTGATTGTCGTCCTTAAGGTCTGGGGCCAGGTTTCTGGAAAGCCTATTGGGGTTTTTGACCAATCTCTATTCCGCATCAATTCGCCCATTTCTCCACCATCTTCCAAAAAATAAAAATCTTTATTCGTACCGGCCATTAACTTTTAAATTTTAACATGGTATACAACCCGTTCATATCAATTTTAAAATTAATCCAAACTAACTACATACACCTACTTAATTCAAAAAATAAATTGGATAGGGTTAAAAATAATAGCCATGTTTTTAGAGCTTGTAGCAAACAATTGGTCAAAAGCGATAATGAATATCCTATTAACTAGGACCATAATAAAATTAAAATTATGATGAAATCAAATCCGTCTTACTTACACCAAAAGCACTATAGACCATTTGTTAAAAACTTATAAATCATTGCATTAAGTAACTTTTGTTACTGTGCAGGAATTATTTACCCCATATATTGATTACCTACAAAAAAATTAAAAACCATGATTATAAAACAATTTTTAGACAAACCTCTGGCACACTACTCCTATGCTATTTTATGCAATAAAAGCATTGCGCTGGTTGACCCCAGTAGAGACCCAAGACCTTATTATGAATTTGCAGAAGCACATAACGCCACTATTGTAGCAATTTTTGAAACCCACCCCCATGCAGATTTTGTGAGTGGTCATTTACAACTGCATAAAGAAACCAATGCCACAATTTATTGTAGTAAATTGGTGGGGGCAGATTATCCCCATGAAAGTTTTGACGAAGAAAACACTTTACTCATTGATGACGTTCGTTTTACTGCCATTAATACACCGGGGCATTCTCCGGACAGTATTTCGGTACTAGCGGAAACCGATAAGGATACCCCTGTACTATTTACGGGAGATACCTTATTTGTTGGTGATGTGGGCAGACCGGACCTAAGAGAGAAGGCCGGAAACAAAAAAGCGAAGCGAAAAGAACTTGCGCAAGCTATGTTTTCAACCATAAACAACAAATTTAACCACCTAACTGACGAAACCATCATATACCCAGCCCATGGTGCCGGGTCTCTGTGTGGTAAGAATATGAGCTCAGACTCTTCAAGCACATTGGGCAAGGAACGCACACAAAATTGGGCGTTCAAAAAATTAACGGAAGAGGAATTTATAGACCAACTTTTGGCGGAACAACCGTTTATCCCCTCTTATTTTGGTTATGATGTGGACCTCAATAAGCAAGGTGCAAAAAACATTGAAAAAGAAATATATAATATTCCATTTCACATGAATGTTTGTAGATGTGAAAACCAGCATTTGGTAATTGATACTAGGGATGAGGAAGAATTTAAGAAAGGTCATCTATCCAACTCCATTAATATTATGGCCCGTAACGAAGATGATAAGTTAGAAACGTGGCTGGGAGCCATTGTACAACCAAACGAAAAATTTAACCTTATCATTGACAAGGCGACCAACAGGCAGGAAATTCTAAACCGAATAGCCAAAATTGGGTATGAAAGCCAAATACAAACAATAATGACCTTGGGTTCTTTTAACATGAAAACATCCTCACCGCTTGAATTTGATCATTTTAAAAACAATACGGATGATTATACCATTCTTGATATAAGAAATAAAAGCGAGGTTAAACAAAATAAAATTTTTGATAAGGCATTAAACATTCCCCTTAACGATTTGCGTGATAATTTGGACCAAATTCCAGTGGACAAACCTATTGTTGTGCATTGTGCAGGTGGTTATAGAAGTGCTGTAGGATTTAGTATTCTATCGAAAAATATTCAAGAAACAAAGATTTTTGACCTAAGTGAGAAGATAAACGAATTTAAATAAATCAAAGAAGGGTGAAAATTCAAAAAAGCCACAATTTTGACCAAAAACAATTAAAATTATACAAAAAATCATTAAAAAGAGTCAAAAAAGTCATAAAAAACGTCATTTTCTTGTTTTTTAACTTTAAAATACTATGTTATAGATTAATTTAAAAGTACGCTATGCGACAATTAAAAATCACGAAACAAATAACTAACCGCGATGCCAAATCTTTGGAAAAATATTTTCAGGAAATCAGTAAAATAGATTTGATTACTGCAAATGAAGAAGTGGAGCTGGCTAGAAAAATTCGTGAAGGTGATCAAAAAGCGTTGGATAAGTTGGTCAATGCCAATTTAAGGTTCGTAGTTTCTGCCGCCAAGCAATATCAAAATAGAGGACTACGCCTTACAGACCTCATCAATGAGGGAAATCTTGGATTAGTGAAGGCGGCTAAGCGTTTTGACGAAACAAGAGGGTTTAAATTTATTTCCTATGCCGTATGGTGGATCAGACAGTCCATTCTACAGGCGCTTTCCAAAAAATCTAGGGTCATACGTTTGCCACAGAACAAAATTGCCACCAATTCTAAAATATACCAAGTATATTCTACTTTGGAGCAAACATTTCAAAGACCACCCAGCCCAACCGAAATTGCTTCTGAATTGGATATCGATGTATCCAAGGTGAAAAGCTCCATCAATTCTTCCGTTAACCATGTATCCTTAGACGCACCTTTTAGGGAAGGAGAATCTGGCAGTTTGCACAATGTTATTGAATCTAATGAGATGGATACTCCTGACAAAACGGTTATTCATGAATCTCTGGAAACAGATATTGACGAGGTCCTCAACAAAATTCCGGAAAGGCAACGCGATGTAATAAAACTTTATTTTGGTCTTGAGGGTCAGCCACCAATGAGCCTAATGGAAATTGGTGAAATTTTTGACGTAACCCGGGAACGTGTTAGGCAGATAAAGGACAAAGGTTTACGCGCATTAAGACGCAAAACCGACACTGAGGTCTTAAGGGCCTACCTTTAATAATTGAATGTATCGCCTAAAATTGCCGTAAAGCATCTTTACCCATTTTTTAATCATTATAACGTAAGCTTAACACACCATATTTGGTGATGGCTAGGCATATGTTATGTTTCAACAATAAAAAATTACATGAAACTTATTTACATAAAAAGACAAAGTATTATCAAGGAATTATATAGAACAAAGACCGGTCGTAAAAACTCCAAGGTTACTTCTATTACCAAATATTTTTTGGGAATTCCCATTCAAAAAATCCATAGCTATCGGCAAGTTTACCATAAGCGTAAAAACAATGCAATAGAGAAAATGCTATTTATTTAATCTGTAACAAATTTTATCCAAACAATAATTAGAATTCATGAAAATACTAGTAATAGGAGCAGGAAACATGGGGTTGACCTATGCGGAAGGAATGTCTAAATCAAAATTACTGAAGAAAAGAAACATCATGGTGCTAGACACCTCAGAGGAAAAACTGGAGGAATTGAGAAATAATCCACAGTTTGATGCTTTTGATGATTTAAAGAAATGTGCCCCGCAGGCAGATATCATTTTTATTGCGGTAAAGCCCTATCACGCAGAAAGCGTATTCCTAAAATTAAACCCTTTGGTAGGGCCTGGTCAAATTCTTATATCAATTATGGCCGGTGTAACCATGGATACCATAAAAGAACTTACGGGACTTACCAAAATTGTAAGGGCAATGCCTAACCTGCCTGCACAAATTGGTAGGGGACTTACTTCTTTTGTTGCCTCTGAAGAAGTATCCAGAATAGAGCTATTGACCATTGAAAGTCTATTGGACACCACGGGAAAATCCGTATTGGTAAGCGATGAGAATTTTATAGATGCCTCTACCGGTATTTCTGGAAGCGGACCGGCGTATGTCTTCTATTTTATGCAAAGTATGATGGAAGCCGCCTTGAAAATGGGGTTCACTCCTAATGTTTCCAAAGTTTTGGTAGCTCAGACCTTTACAGGAGCTATAGAGCTCTTCAATCAAAATGAATTGTCCCCAAATTCCTGGATGGACAAAGTGGCGAGCAAAGGCGGTACTACAAGGGCTGCCTTAGACTCCATGGAGAACAATAATGTAGGAGAATTAATTAAAGAAGCGGCCTTCGCAGCTTTTGAACGTGCCGTGGAACTTGGAAAAGAAAAAGCACATGTATAAGCAAAAAATAGTAATAAAAGTAGGTACTAACGTGATGACCAATAAGGATAACCGTATTGTTAGACCGGTTCTGCGCAATTTGGTCCAACAAATTGCAGAACTTTATGAACGTGACATCATCACCGTTCTGGTTTCTTCGGGATCGGTCATTGCCGGTAAGGAAGTTCTAGGTACCTCAAGTATTGTAAATGACACTAAGAGAAGACAGGTATACTCTGCCATAGGACAACCGCGGATGATGCGCCATTACTATAACATTTTTAATGACTATGGTATGAAATGCGCACAGGTTCTGCCAACAAAACGAGATTTTACCCCTGGCATACATCGTCAGAATATGATCAACTGTGTAGAAGGGTTGCTATCTGAGGGAGTTATTCCTATTGCCAATGAGGACGATGCGGTATCGGTAACCATGAGTATGTTCTCCGATAATGACGAGTTGGCCAGTTTAATTGCTCAATTGATTGATGCGGACAAGCTTATTATCCTTACCGATATAGACGGATTGTATACTGGTCACCCAAATGCGGACAGTAGCGACCTTGTTGAACATGTTAATCCGGAGGACAATCTAGAGGATTTTATAAAGGACAGCAACAAAAAGGCTGGAGAAGGCCGTGGTGGTATGGGTTCCAAATTAGATTACGCACAACAAGCAGCCGCCAACAACATTCCAACATTTATAGCCAACGGTAAAAAACCACGTACTATAATAGATATCATAGAAGGTAAAAACGTGGGTACAAAAGTTACCCTTGAAGAAAAATTAGAAGCATAATGAAATTATTATCCACAACAGTAAAAAATAAGGTATTACAAAGTATGGAACGTCTTTTGGACGAAAATAGATCGGCCATACTAAAAGCAAACAAAAAGGACTTGGAACGCTTTAATCTTGAAGATCAAGCCATGTACGATAGGTTGATCGTAAACAACGCTAAAATAGATGCCATGATCACTTCCATAAAAGAGGTGAGGTCTCAAGAAGATCCCGTTGCGCAAACAATTTCCTTGAAAAAGCTAGAGAACGGACTTGAAATCATTAATAAAACTGCGCCATTTGGCACCATTATGATTATTTATGAGTCCAGACCAGATGTAACCATAGAGGCAGCGGTCTTGGCATTCAAGGCCAATAATAAAATATACCTCAAAGGTGGCAAGGAAGCACTGAACAGCAACCAAGCACTTACACAACTTTGGCACAATGCCTTGAAGGAGAACAACCTATCCAAGAATTATATTCAGCAGTTGGTGCTAAATAGACAGGAAACCCAACAATTTTTAATGAATCCGCCAGAGCAATTGGATTTGATAGTTCCTAGAGGTGGAGAGCGACTTATTGAATTTGTTAAACAACATGCCAAATGTGCCGTATTGGTCAGTGGCCGGGGAAATAATTTCCTCTATATTGACGAAGATGCCAATTGGGAGCAAAGCATCAAGGTCATTCTTAATGCTAAAACGGCAAAAATATCGGCATGTAATGCACTGGATAAAATCCTGATCAATTCCAATATTGATGGGTATGCGGATAAATTAAAGGACTTATATCAATTACTGGACGAAAACGGTGTGGAGACTTTGGTAGACCCCAATGTAAATGAATTGATCAAAGATGCCGACCCCATAGAAAACCCTAACATTTGGAAAGAGGAATTTTTGGCCATGAAGTGCTGTTTGGGCACTGTAGAATCCATCAACGGGGCCATTGATAAAATCAACACCAACTCCGGTGGTCATTCTGCAACCATAATGACCAAGAACAAGGAAAGTGCATTACAATTTATGGAAGAGGTAGACTGTGCCGCTGTATACCAAAATGCCTCTACCCGATTTACCGATGGCGGGCAAATGGGCGTGGGTGCAGAATTGGCCATTAGTACGGATAAATTGCACCATAGGGGACCGCTAGGTTTAAAGCAATTGGTTACCAATAAATACTACATCTTTGGCGATGGCCAAATCAGGGAATAAATGATGTTCGTTTACATGAACTAAAAATCTAAATTTATGTTCGAGAAAATTGAAAACATAGAAGGCGCCTTGGTATACCACGGCAACATGCACAATCGTATTTATTTTACCGATGCCGATAATATTGATTTAAATGTTTTTGTTCCCAAGATCAAGGCCTTAGCAAAACAAAGGAATTATGAAAAGATTCTAGGACGGGCCCAAGAAAGTGCAAAGGGATTGCTACAATCTAACGGTTTTAAGGTTGAAGCTAAAATTCCGGGGCTCTATAATGGCAAAACAGATGGTTATTTTCTTGCGGATTTCGTTAGTGAAAAGCGACACGTTAATGACGAAAAAAGCCTAAAGACCATTGAATCGGTTAAAACAATTGCCTTGGCGGCGAATAAACCGCAGACAGATGCTCATTTTTCCATACCTGCTAATACAACTATTAGAAAATTGGATTCCGATGATTTTCCATTATTGGAAGAATTACACAAAAAGGCGTATAAATATCATCCCAATCAAATAAAGGATGCGGCGTATTTTTCAAGATTACAGCAGCTAAACCATAGCTTCTACGGACTTTTTGAAAATAACGAGCTTCTAGTGTCTACTATTTTGGACATTCATGAAAATGAATCCAATATGGAAATCGTGGATTTTGTTACCCATCCGGACTATCGTGGTCAAAACCTGTCTTATTTTTTGGTTCAGGATATCAAAGAACAAATGAAGGCAACTGGATGCAAGACCGTTTATGCCATGGTAAGGGCTACCTCCTACGGACTTAACATCACCTTTAGTAAACACGGATTTATCTTTGCGGGTACGCTTACCAATAATTGTATGGTACGCAACACTATGGAAAGTATGAATGTCTGGTATTTTAAGAATGAATAGAACAATTATTGTTTCGCTTTCTTTTTAGCATCTTAAATATCAGATGCTTTTTAATTGACCGCTTACCCTAAACTAGTACTGATCTTGAATTTAACTTCTCAAGATCAGTACTTTTTTGTTATTGTCTCACTTTACGACAATAATCCTTTGTTTACATTGATTTTTGTGCTTTATTTGAAAAATGCATTTAAATTTTATGAAATTAATCAATGAAAGGACTGGAAAATAAGAATTTCATACCCCATCTTTCTTTTGATTGTGTAATCTTTGGGTTTAACGGTAAATTGTTAAAGATACTCCTCTTGGAATATCACAATACAGGTTTCTTTGCGCTACCGGGAGGTTTTATAGAAATGGACCAAAGTATAGATGATGCGGCTAAGCAGGGAGTAAAAGACCGTACGGGACTGGATAATGTGTACCTGGAACAGTTTCATGTTTTTGGAGAAGTAAATCGTGCAGACCCAGAACATATGCGTCGAATTCTTAAAGCCAACAACGACCTTACCAAAGAAAATGAATGGATGTTGGATCGCTTTAATACGGTAGGGTATTACGCCTTGATCAATTATGAAGATGTAACCCCTACCCCAGACCAGTTTTCTGACAGTATTGGATGGTATGCCATTGAAGAACTACCAGAGCTTATGATGGACCACAACCATATTGTTGAAAAAGCATTGACCGTTCTTCGTAACAATCTTAGTGAAAAACTGATAGGGATGAATTTACTACCTCCAAAATTTACAATGAAACAATTACAATCGGTTTTTGAGGCTATTCTAGATCAAAAACTAAGAAGAACCACCTTTCAACGTAAAATGCTCTCTATGGATATCCTAGAAAGACACGAGAAACTTTTTCAAGGCAAGGCCCACAAGGCCCCTTATCTCTATAGCTTTAAATAAAAAACAAACATTATACTTAAATCAAACACTTATGAAAACAACTATCTTGAACAACATTTTAAAAGGAATGGCGCTGCTCCTATTCCTTTGCGGAACCATGACCACCTATGCCCAGAAAAAATTTGGCGGACTGGCCCTGTATACCGTTAGGGATGATATGGGCACCAATGCCAAAGCTACCTTACAGGCCGTAGCGGATGCAGGCTATAAAAACATAGAGGCTGCAGGCTATAAGGACGGAAAATACTACGGTATGACCCCTGCAGATTTTAAGGGCTTACTAAAATCCCTGAAATTAAAACCAATCAGTACGCACCAAAGCGCGGTAACACTTGATAATGCAGACCAAATGATGGCAGATGCCAAGGCTGCCGGTTTTAAATATTTTGTGGTACCAATTCCTCCTATGGGCATGTTTACATTTAATCAGGAAAGCAGGACTATGGGCATGACCGGTACCGTCCAGGACCTAGCACAAATTCTATCAACCTTAGGAGAAAAAGCCAACAAGGCCGGTTTAAAATTATTGTACCATAACCATGATTTTGAATTTAAGAAAAATGCAGAAGGTATTGTTCCCATAGATTATTTACTGGAAAATGTGGATCCTAAACTGTTGAACTTTCAAATGGACCTTTATTGGGTTACCAAGGCAGGTGCCAATCCTATTGCTTACTTCCACCAATATCCTGGTCGTTTTAAAATATGGCATGTAAAGGATATGGACGAACAAGGTAGATTTGCCCCTGTAGGCAAAGGAACCATTGGGTTTAAGAATATTCTGGACAATAAGGAACTTTCAGGAATGAAATACTATATGGTAGAACAAGATATGACCTTTGATGGCCTTAAACCCTTAGATGCCATTAAAATTAGCCATGATGGACTAGAGGAAATTGGTTTTAAATAAAATTCAACCTTAAAAGGGATAAGAAATGAAACCTCAATCTTATAAATTATTAATGCTTGTGTTATGTATGGTTACGTACATGGCATCGGCTCAGGATATTGTTATTACTGGTTCCAAGCTTCCGGTAATTGAAACTGAAAACGGACCCGTACGTGGGTATATACATGATGACATGCATATTTACAAAGGTATTCCCTACGCTCAAGCCAAACGCTTTGAGGCTGCAACAAACCCTACAAAGTGGGATGCCGTAAGGAGTACCACCATGTACGGACCTGTTGCTCCATTGATAAACCCAACAACAACAATCCAAGATGAATCGGAATTTGTATTCGATCATGACTGGGGGTTTCCAAATGAAGATTGCTTGAGTTTGAACGTTTGGTCTCCAAATGTATCGGACGGTAAAGTAAGACCGGTTCTATTCTGGATCCATGGGGGTGGCTTTACCTCTGGATCCAGCCATGAACTTCCATCCTATAATGGTGAAAATTTGGCTAAGAACGGGGATGTAGTGGTCGTTTCCATAAACCACCGCTTAAATGTCCTTGGCTTTTTAGATTTATCGGCCTACGGTGAAAAGTACGCACAATCTGCCAACAATAGCATTATGGATATGGTAAAGGCATTGGAGTGGGTCAAGAACAATATTTCCAATTTTGGCGGTGACCCTAATAATGTTACCATCTTTGGACAATCGGGCGGGGGCGCAAAAGTTACTACGCTTATGGCAATGCCCAAGGCCAAAGGTCTTTTCCACAAAGCCATTAACCAAAGTGGTTCCTTTAGGACCGCAATGTTGGAAAAGGAGGATACGCAGGCAATAGCAAAGGAAACGTTGAACATTTTAGGATTAAATGCCAATACCGTAGACAGTATTCAAAATATTCCATTTGAAACTTTGGCAGAAGCAGGTACTAAAGCATTAAAGGTGGTTGCCGAAAAAATGAAAGCTGCAGGTAAACCGGTTATTGGTTTTGGATTAAATTGGGGCCCTAGCAAAGATGGTAATGTTCTACCCTATCAATTGGGTACCAAGGAAGCGTTGGCCGTTTCAAAGGATATTCCGTTCATGATCGGTACCGCAAAAAATGAATTTGCGCCTTTTGCCAATATGCGCTTTGTGGGAGCATCGGAAGAAACCATCATGAAACATATCAAGGACACCTACAAGGATAAGGCAGATGACTATATTAAGGCCGTAAAAAAAGCCTATCCAAATGATACCGACCCCAAGGACTTGATAGATGTGGATACCATGTTTAGACCAGGGGCCGTCATGGAGGCGAACGATAAGGCCGGTCTTAACAGTGCCCCGGTCTATATGTACCTATTTACATGGCAATCCCCGGTTTTTGATGGAAAATATAAGGCCCTGCACTGTATGGAGCTTCCTTTTGTATTTGACAATATTGACCTTGCCAATCATATGACCGGTGGTGGTAAGGAAGCACATGAGCTCGCCAATAAAATGAGTAAGGCCTGGATAAATTTTGCCAGAACGGGCAATCCCAACCATGACGCACTTCCTGAATGGCCCGCCTATACTAGCAAAAACACGGCAACTATGCATTTTGATAGTACCTGTGAAGTAAAACCACAGTTAGATAAAGAGCTTTTTGAAATCGTAAGCACAAACTAAAAAATGACAATATGAAAAATAGTATTAATCTAAAAATCATGACCTCCCTGCTAATGGGTGTAATCCTAACCGGGTGTGGTGAAAAATATACTACCGAGGTCAAAGAAAATATTATCATTGTCTCTAATGAAGATGGTGCCACATTAGGATATTCCAACACATCTGGGGTAACCATTTTAACGAAGGACAGGTATGCCTTTAAGGATTTGAACAAAAATGGAGCTCTTGACGATTATGAGGACTGGCGCTTGCCAGTAGCCGAGCGCGCAAAAGATTTGGCAGGGAAAATGAGTCTTGAAGATATCGCGGGATTAATGCTGTACAGTTCACACCAATCCCTTCCTGGTAGAAGCCGTGGATTTGGTTCTTCTACATATAAAGGTAAACCATTTCCAGAAAGTGGTGCCAATGCCAGTGACCTTTCTGACGAACAAAAGAAATTTTTAAAGGATGATCATTTACGGCATGTATTGATCACCTCGGTAGAGAGTCCCGCAGTGGCGGCGCAATGGAACAATAACGCACAAGCCTTTGCCGAAGGATTATATTTAGGCATTCCGGTGAATACCAGCTCTGATCCAAGACACGGTAGTGATTCCTATGCGGAATTTAATGCCGGCGCCGGTGGGGATATTTCCATGTGGCCCGGTACTCTGGGAATAGCGGCTACCTTTGATCCTGAACTAATGAAACAATTTGGCGAAATTGGCTCTACCGAATATAGGGCACTTGGTATTGCCACGGCCTTATCGCCACAAATAGACCTAGCCACAGAACCGCGTTGGAGCCGCTTTGATGGCACCATGGGCGAAGACCCGGATTTGGCTACGGACCTTGCCCGTGCCTATGTAGATGGTTTTCAGTCTACCAATGGTGGTGATTGGGGCATGCATAGTGTGAATGCCATGGTAAAACACTGGCCTGGTGGCGGACCCGAAGAAGGCGGCCGTGATGGACATTTTGGCTACGGCGCATATGCAGTTTACCCTGGCAAAAATATTTCGGACCACATGAAACCATTTACCGAAGGTGCTTTTAAACTAGATGGCCCTACTAAAATGGCGGCTGCCGTTATGCCGTACTATACCATTTCTGATGGCGAAGGAGAAAAGGTAGCCAATGGGTATAATAAATATTTAATCACCGATGTTCTAAGAGGTAAATACGGCTATGAAGGTGTATTGTGTACCGATTGGGGCATTACAAGAGATATGACTTCTGTATCTAAATTTGAAGGCAAACCTTTTGGTGTAGAGAATTTAACCGTTGCTGAACGCCATTACAAGGCTATCGCAGCAGGAATGGATCAGTTTGGAGGCAATAATGATATGGGACCTGTTTTAGAGGCTTATAAATTAGGGGTTGCTGAACTAGGTGAAACGGCAATGCGTGCCCGTTTTGAAGAGTCCGCAGTTCGTTTATTGACCAATATATTTAGAGTGGGACTTTTTGAAAATCCGTATTTAGATGTAGCGGAAACCACTAAAATTGTAGGTAATAGCGAGTATATGAAAGCAGGGTACGATGCACAATTAAAGTCCATCGTAATGCTTAAAAACCACAACAAGACGTTACCGCTTAAGGAAAAAATGAAGGTATACGTACCACAGCGCTATGTGGCCCCTAGTACAAATTGGTGGGGGATCACCTCAGAGCCAAAAACGGTAGACGCCTTTAATATGGAGGTGGTCGCTAAATATTTTGATGTTGTAAACACTCCGGAAGAAGCGGATTTTGCTTTGGTTGGTATTCATAGTCCAGATGGTGGAGTAGGGTATGATAGCGCCGACTTGGAAAAGGGAGGAAATGGTTATGTACCGATCAATTTACAATATGGCGATTATACCGCAGATACCGCACGGGAGGTCAGTTTGGCCGGTGGTAGTCCGCTGGAGGATTTTACCAACCGTTCGTACAAAGGAAAATCGGTCACTACCATCAATACTACGGATATGGATCTAGTGAACGATACCAAGGCTAAAATGGGCGATAAACCTGTTATTGTATCGGTCAAGGTATCAAAACCAATGGTTTTCGCTGAAATTGAGCCCAATGCTTCTTCCATTTTGGTGCATATGGGCGTGCAGGACCAAGCATTAATGGAAATCATTACAGGTGCCGCGGAACCCTCTGCCCTACTGCCTTTTCAAATGCCTGCGGACATGTTGACCGTAGAGGCACAATTTGAAGATGTACCAAGGGATATGAAACCATATACCGATGCAGATGGCAATACATATGATTTTGCCTATGGATTAAATTGGAACGGCATAATTAACGATGCAAGAGTAAAGAAATATAAATAAATCGCTCAACTTGCAACCTGAAGCCTCGGTAGATATTTTTTACCGGGGCTTTTTTATTTTGGTTACGCCCTATCCTATTTTTAACTGCCCTTACCATATGAATAATTAATCGCTATTCATTCATTTATCGACCTATTGTAAAGTTCCATACACCGCTAATGAAATCATTATGAATTTTAATAACAGATTTTCTAGGTGATATTAGTATCTTGTCCTAGAACAGCCAGCGTATTCCCTCTTCCGCTTTTATGGACAGTTTTGTATTAAAAAGCAAGAACTTCAATAGCGCTATTATAGTATAATTATTATCCGCCTTAGGCACCATAATACATCCTAACAATCAAAAACTCCTTTTCTATGGGCACATTACACCATCTAAAAACACCACAACTCATTTTACTGGCCATCATTTCCCTCTTATCCTTTACAAGTTGTCTTGCTCAAGGTTTTGAAGGGTATTACCGGAATCCAGCATTACATGAAAACACAATTATTTTCGCCGCGGAAGGAGACCTTTGGAAAGTAGGTTTAAACGGTGGACTGGCCCAACGACTTACCACACATCCTGAAGAGGAAAATTTCCCAACCATTTCCCCAGATGGTAAAACCATAGCTTTTTCTGCCAGTTATGAAGGGCCAATAGAGGTCTACACCATGCCCATGGAAGGTGGCCTACCAATTCGATGGACCTATGAAAGAGATGCTTCTTACACCAATACTTGGACCCCAAATGGAGAAGTGGTCTACCATACCCGTGCCTATTCCAAAGTCCCTGACAACCAATTGGTTTCCATACATCCTAAGACCAAACAAAAGAAAAGAATTCCTTTGGCACAAGCTAGTGAGGCCACGTATGACGCAAGTGGTAAAACGGTCTATTTTGTAAGGCCAGCTTACCATAGAAATGTAACCAAAAGGTATAAGGGCGGCACTGCCAGACAACTTTATAAATTTACCGAAGGCTCAAAAGAGGCCGTAAAATTGACTACAACGTATCTGGGCGAAAGTCACCACCCCATGTGGTATAACGGCAGAGTGTATTTTATTTCCGATAGGGACGGTATGATGAATATTTGGTCCATGACAGAAAATGGCGATGACCTACAACAGCATACCAATCATAAGGATTTTGATGTACGTGCAGCCAGTATCTCTAACGGAAACCTTGTCTACCAAATGGCCGCGGATCTTTGGCATTATAATATTGAAAATAAGACATCCAAAAAAATAAACATAAAATTGGTATCCGATCTAGACCAGTTACGCCAAAAGTGGGATGACAACCCTGCTCAATATATTACGGCCGTTCACCCAAATCCAGAAGGAGAACGTATTGTTATTACCGCTAGGGGCAGAGTATTTGTAGCGCCCGTAAAATCCGGCAGGTTCGTTTCCTTTACGGAACAAAAGGGTGTTCGGTATCGCGATGCCGTATTTTCCCATGATGGATCTAGCGTCTATGCCTTATCGGACAAATCGGGTGAATTTGAGTTTGTAAGCATGCCCGCTAATGGACAGGGAGAAGAAAAAACGATAACCGGTGATGGCAGTATTCTACGTTTTGGGGGACTTCCTTCCACGGATGGTAAATATTTGGCCTATAATGACCTGGAAAACAATTTATATGTGCTTAATATATCTAACGGAACCAGCACCAAAATCTCCACCAATCAAGAGGGCATTGGAGGCTTTGCATGGTCACCGGACAATTCCTGGTTGGCATTTGTTCAATATGCCAAGAATACCATGGCACAAATAAAAATATACAATGTTAAGACAGGGGAACAATTTAACCTTACTACGGATAGGGCCAACAGTTTTAATCCAAAATGGAGCCCAGATGGGAAATTTATATATTTTCTATCGGATAGAAGTTTTACCTCTTTAGTGGGCAGTCCTTGGGGACCCAGACAACCGGAACCCTATTTTGACGCTAGCGAAAAAATATATCATGTAGCCTTAAAAAAAGGAATCCGTTCCCCGTTCAGGGAAGATGATGAACTTGTAGAAGAGGAGCCAAAAGAAGAACCGGCCAGCAAATACAACAAAAAGAAAAAGGAAAAAAATGCGGATGAGCCTACCAAAATTACTGTGCAAATAGACCGTGAGGGTATCATGGAGAGAATGATGGAAGTACCCGTGTCTCCCGGTAATTATACTTCCCTTGAGGTTACCGACAAAGCGTTGTACCTCATGGCCAAAGAAACCGGGGTAAAGGCAAAAAGCCACTTATCCTTTATAAATATTGGCAATGAAGACATTAAAATAAAAACCATGGCGAAGGACATTAATGGGTTTGAGCTTACCGCTAATGGAAAAAAATTACTGCTTACCAAAGGAAAAAAATTATATATGATAGATGCCGGTACGGCAGAAGTGAACGACCTTTCAAAAAGCCAAATAAATTTGAGTAACTGGAAATTCCCTATTGTACCCAAGGAAGACTGGAAACAAATCTTTACCGATGCATGGCGTATGGAACGCGATTATTTTTATGATAAGAATATGCATGGTGTTGATTGGGACGCCATGCATGCCAAATACCTACCGCTGGTAGATCGGGTGACTACGCGTAATGAACTATCTGACCTTATAGGTAGGTTTGTAGGCGAACTTTCTGCGCTACATACCAGTGTTAGGGGCGGTGACGAAAGAACCGATGACAACAAAATAGGCGTAGCCAGTTTAGGGGCCGAATTCAGTAGGAGCGAAACACAAAAAGGTTTCGTTATCACCTATATCTATAAAGCGGATCCAGATTATCCCGATGAAAAATCGCCATTGGACGATCCTTATCTAGACGTACGAGTTGGGGACGTTATTACCCATGTTAACGGAAAAGAGGCACTTACCACATTGGATATGGGCGAACTGATAAGGAACCAGGCCGGTAAACAGGTACGGTTGACCCTTTTACGTAATACCATTGCTAGAGACATCATTGTAAAACCTATCAATAACGCCTATAATCTACGCTATAGAGATTGGGAATATCGCAATAGGTTAAAGGTAGAGGAAAAAGGAAATCAAGAAATTGGCTACCTTCATCTACGGGCCATGGGCAGCAATGATATTAGTCAGTTTTACAGGGAGTTTTACCCCGTCTTTAATAAGGCTGGATTGATCGTGGACGTGCGGTATAATTTTGGAGGCAATATTGACAGTTTTGTGCTTGAAAAATTGCTGCGAAAAGCATGGATGTATTGGAAAGGCAGAGCTGGCGAACCATTCTGGAACATGCCCTATGCCTTTAGGGGGCACATTGTAGTACTGGTAAACGAAAATACTTATTCTGACGGAGAGGCCTTTGCAGATGGCTTTAAGAAGTTGGGGCTTGGCACCACTATTGGTACCCGTACCTGGGGCGGCGAAATTTGGTTGGACAGCAGTAACCGTTTGAGTGATAACGGACTGGCCAGGGCGCCAATGCTGGGGGTTTATAGTGAAAATGGCGAGTGGATCATAGAAGGCCACGGCTTTGAACCTGATATTGTAGTGGACAACTTACCCCATGCTACATTTAACGGGGAAGATGCCCAATTAGATGCCGCCATTGAACTTCTTAAAAAACAGATAAAAGAAGACCCAAGGGAAGTCCCTGCACCACCGGCCTACCCGGACAAATCTTTTGACAATAACCGTAATTAATACAAATAGGTTAGCGGATAATTAAAAACGATAGGAACTTCAAGTAGATATGAAGTTCCTATCTAAAGTAAGACATCCTCATTTTTAAAATAAATTTCTGTTTGTTGCTGAATTTCAGCAACAAACAATATTATACCGCAAACTTCTGTATCTTGCAATAGACTAGTAAAGTACACTCCCCTAACACTTTAGCATGCTATTTTCATGAAAGAATACCTCGTATCCTATTCTTTTACAAGACCATTTTAACCATTCAATCAAAAAAAGCAAATTATGAAATCACTACATCACAGTTACAACTACGCTATTCTTTTCTGCCTATCTATCTTGCTTTGTACTAGCACTATGACATTTGGGCAAACAAAAGCTAAAAAGATAGATGCACTTCTAAATCAATATAAATCTTATGGGGAATTCAATGGCTCTGCTCTAGTTGCCACAGATGGTGAGGTCATTATTAAAAAAGGTTACGGTATGGCAAATATGGAATGGGACATTCCCAACAGCCCCAATACCAAACATAGGCTAGGTTCAATAACCAAGCAATTTACCGCCATGCTTATTCTACAATTGGCTGCCGAAGGAAAACTAGACCTACAGGCACCTATAACCACCTACTTGCCCAATTATCCAAAAAAAAACGGAGACAAAATTACCACCCACCATTTATTGACCCATACCTCTGGAATACCAAACTATACCGCCTTCCCTAAGTTTTTTGAAGAAGAAAGTCGTAATCCTTACACTACGGAAGAGTTTACAAAAAAGTTTCAGGATATGGAACTTCAGTTTTCTCCTGGCGAAAACTTTAATTACAGTAATTCCGGATACTTTTTATTGGGCGTGCTAATAGAAAAACTATCCGGCAAAACGTATGAAGAAATGCTAAATGAGAAGATATTTTCTCCGGTAGGAATGAAAGACTCCGGGTTTGACCATCATTCCAATATCTTAAAAAATAGAGCTACAGGCTATGAGAAAAACGGTAACGCATTTGTAAATTCCCCTTACTTGGATATGTCCATACCCTATGCGGCAGGATCGTTATATGCAACCGTAGAAGATTTGTACCTGTGGGACCAGGCCTTATATACCAACAAATTACTGCCCCAAAAATACATGGAGATGTATTTTAAACCTTACATACCTGCATTTGGTAGTTTTCACTATGCTTATGGGTGGATGGTAGGCAATGAAGCCTTAGGCAATACAACCGATAGTATCGCTGTAATTGCCCATGGCGGCGGTATTAACGGATTCAATACACAGATTTACAGGTCAGTTTCAGACCAATCATTGGTCGTGCTTTTAAATAATACCGGCGGAGCTCCACTAGGTCAAATAACACGATCTATTCTTGGTATTATAAACGATAAAAGTTACGACGACCCTAAAGCTCCCTTAGCTTCTAAACTATTAGAAATTATAGCAACGAAAGGTATTGATGCCGGGGTAACATTTTTCAAAAAGAATAAAGACAATGAAGATTATAATGTCAATGAAAATGATATGAACCAAGCTGGTTATCAACTATTAATGACCGACAAAATACAAGAGGCTATTCAAGTTTTTAAACTGAATATGGAGTCCTACCCAAAGTCGGCCAATGTCTATGACAGCTATGCCGAAGCTTTAATGAAATCTGGCGATAACGAAGGTGCTATACAGAACTACAAAAAGTCGGTAGAGATGAATCCCGCAAATATAAATGCGATAGAAATTTTGAAAAAACATGGTGTAGATACCAGTAGTCTCACCAAAGAGTTTAACGTTCCAGACGCACTTTTAGAAAGTTATTTAGGCGTATACGAATTAATGCCTACATTTAAAATTACGATAACTAAAGAAGGTAAGCAACTAAAAGCCCAAGCAACGGGGCAACCCATGTTCAATATTTTTGCAAAATCAAAAGACACCTTTTACTTAAAAGAAGTGGAAGCCCAACTCACCTTTAACAAAGGAGAAAACGGTGAAATTGAAAGTTTAACCCTATTTCAAAACGGTCAGGAAATGGAAGGGAAAAAAGTGGAGTAAGGTGAGATTGTTTCGTTTTAGAACGTAGGCGCCTTATCATCAATATAAGAAGCCCGAAAATCTTGCCCCAACCCTAAAGGGTGGATTTTCTACAATAGAGGAATGAAAAAAAATAAAACAAATATATCTGGAATGCATCATGGAGCAACACCTACGGTATTTAGAAATGCCGCAAAACTGAGAGCTTCTATGACTGAAACAGAATGTATTCTATGGAATTATCTTAAAACCAAACCACAAGGTTTCAAGTTTAGAAGGCAACACCCTATTGCATGTTATGTTCTAGATTTCTATTGTCATAAATTAAAGTTATCCATTGAAATTGATGGTGGTTACCATTTAAAACCAGAACAAATAGAAAAAGATAAAGAAAGAACAATGTATCTAAAAGATATTGGTATTTCAGAAATAAGATTTACAAATAATCAAGTAACGAATGAATTTGACACACTAATTGACCACATTAACTCAATATTGCGCGCGGGCACCCTTTAGGGTCGGGGCGAGCGCCGGCATTCTAAAAACGCAACCCAAAAGCAACCAACAAACTCACAAACAAAACGAAAACCTCCCCTCTCGGGAGGGGATTAAGGGGTG
Organism: Maribacter sp. LLG6340-A2; assembly: GCF_045057105.1. Lineage (GTDB taxonomy): Bacteria > Bacteroidota > Bacteroidia > Flavobacteriales > Flavobacteriaceae > Maribacter. The sequence continues at coordinate 1,147,017 of NZ_CP159332.1, forward strand.
GGTAAATTCTAAACGCCGTTCTCACATATTCTAAAAATACTTCTCAAAATCAAATAGCTCACTTAAAAGATGCAGCAATACTTACCAAGACTTCGTTCGCTAGTGTAAGACTGTCTCCGCCAATACCAAAATCTTGTCTATTAATTTCAAAATCCGCTGATATAAGTATTCTATTTAAGTCACGCTCCATAGTTAATGGAATATGTATTTCCTGTTCTACATTTTTTATAATCAATTTAAACACCGTATCTAAAGACTTTCCGTTTTGGGCTTCACAGTAAAGCAATTCCAACGAGATTTCTGGATACTGTTCTATATCGAAATAATCATCATTTATGAGGTGTTCATCCCTAAGGGAAATACCTGTGTGTATAGAAGCTACTTTTAACTTTCCGTTCAGTTTTTTGATTCTGCATTTCGATTGTTGTAATTCCATTTCCGCCTTTACATCATCAAAATATCCGTTTACCCAAAATCCTGCATTCTTAACCTTAAAATTTACAGTGGCTTCTTCCAGCACCAGTTTTTGTGCAATAACGGAACCACTACATAGAACAATAAATATCAATGTAAAATAGCTGCTTTTCATAGACTGTTGACGTAGGCAATTAATGCTTGTTTATTTTCGGAAGAAAGTTCTAACCCAAATGGATGGCCTTCAACTTTTTGACTTGTATTATAGGTTGCGTTATACCCTGTGCGTTCAAAATCATCCTGTAAACGCTCTTTGCTCAGCAGTTCTTCTAAACTGGTAATACTACCATCATGTAGCAAGGCCTGCCTATTCCAAACACCAATTAAAGATGGCACCTTGTAAAACCCTGTTCCACGCCTGGTACTCATTGCCAATTGCGGATCGGTACCTACAGATATATCAAAAATATCAAGCCTGTTTTTATATGATTTAGGAAACGTAAAACCATCTACCGGCAATAACATATTATTGGAAAAATATGGTGGAGCGTGGCAAGTAACACAACCTTCTTCAGCAAAAATACGCTGCCCTTTGTTCACTAGTTCTTCGGGTTGTGAAATAGGGTTTTTGGGTGCGTTTAAACTATAAATATATTTGGCAAGGGCATACAACTGTGCGTCGGAGTATCGCCTACCCGCCTGCATCGGATTTTCTTGCTCATTGGGCCAAGGGCGCAGCATGTTGTATTTATTGTACTTGCTCATAAAATCGGTTTCTTCGTTAAATGTGGCATACAACATTAGATCTTCGATCGATCTATGGCGCATGAGCCCCGTATGATCCAAGTACTTCCTATCCTGTAAATTATATAGATCTGGTATACTGGCCGGTGTTCCAATATTTGTACCATGCCTATGTACTACACCGCTAGAGGCTCTATCAATATTCTCTATAAAATCTTCGGGAGACATATCCATTAATCGTTGCTGTGCCACAGATTTGATCCACGGTGCTCCAAATAGAAACATTTTATCTCCTAAGAGTCCCTGCATAATTTGTTCTTGAGGAACATTATGACTTCGAGCATTATCTAATAAACCTCTTAAATCTTCCGCAAAATCGGGATCGAAAGGAAAATTGCCTTGTGCGCCTTTAATTATAGAACTATCGGGCATTACTTTAGTATGGCACATAACGCAAGAACGCCCTGTTATTAGTAACACCCCTTTTTCCGGAACTACCAATTTATAAAATGGAATAATACCGTCTTTACCAACCGGTAACTTTTCTTTATCGTGCAATAAAGTCAACCTTGTTAGAAAAGCGGAGTCTAAAGGGCGTAGCGATAAGCTATAATCAAAAACCAATTCTCCCGCTTTTACCCAATCTTCATTAGAGGTCAATTCATCTTCATTGAATACTACTTCTGGCTCTAATTGTGATAAGCTCTCATAATATCCCTCAGGTTCTCTTCCTGGTAGATATACATGGTAAGATTTATATATTTCTTGGGTTGCCAGTTTTTCATACTGATCTTCTGGCACGTAGTTTATTCTGATTGTACTATCTGCCAACGGCACATACACTCCTTCAAGATATTTTTTAATGTAAGGTTTTGGAATATCGATAGTAACGGTCATAAAACCAAACAAGGTTGTTAGTGCTATACAAGTCAGCAGCACTCGATATAATGTTCTCATAATGTGATGGTTGAACTATTAATTTACGATTCATAGTAAAATTTTTAAATCAAAATTTCATGTATCGTTCAGAAAACATTGCAAATGGTAGAAAAAGCCAATTTTTCGGTAAAGTAATTTGTTCAAGAATCTGGTGAAGAAGGTTTCATTACACACGCTAACTCAAAAGAACCCACCCCTAGCCCCTCCGAGGAGGGGAATAGTTTCTGACCACTATTAGACCTTTTAAATAAAACAGACGAAATAACTCTTTTAAAAACGCAGCTCCCCAACCACCAACAAATCCACAAACAAAAACGGAACTCTCCCCTCTTGGGAGAGGACCAAAGGGGTGGGTACTACGGGTGATGAAGATTGTATTCAAAATTCTAACTCAAATGGACCCACCCCTAGCCCCTCCGAGGAGGGGAATAGATTCTGACTTAGATAAACTTTTTAGATAAAGCATTCGCGGTGATATTTAAAAACCCAATCTCTCAAACAAACCAACAAAACCGCAATCAAAAACGAAAACCTCCCCTCTTGGGAGGGGATTGAGGGGTGGGTGCTACGGTGTACTGGTTTTAACTACAAACGTAGCTCGTTATATTCTCTTTACACCCATTATATTTTTCTGCCAGTTTTACGGAAACCCGTAAGCAAATGAACTTTAAGCTTCTTTAATTTGTTAGCAGTAATAAAAATAAAAAATATGAAGTATAAAGTAGTACCCTTTGTAGCAGCTATAGAATTCAAAAATGGCACATCTAACCACGTAGCACAACAATTAGAAGCTTTAATAAACAAATACGCATTAGAAGGTTGGAACTATATAAGACTTGAGGGAGTCTCTACATATGTAGGTCCTGATAATGGATGTTTTGGTTTTGGCGGAAAACCCGGTTATTCAACAACAAAACAAATGGTCGTTTTTAGTAAATAGATGAAATATCTACTCATATTAATAATTAAAACTTACTGGATAATCATACCAAAAAATAAGCGTAGAAAATGTATTTTCAATAAATCTTGCTCGAATCATGTTTATGATGAAACTATAGCACATGGTCTAGTCATCGGATTAAAGGAATTGAATTTTAGAATTAAAAATTGTCAACCTATAATTGATATTTTTAGAGATGATACAACTGGAAAAAGGAAAATGATTTTAAGAACCGGAATTATAGTCGACGAACATGATATTACTGAAAGATTAAAATAATTGCTTATCTGAATAAACCGACAACTACTGCCTTAACAAACGGAAACCCGTAAATAAACTTTTGAACATTCTTTTAAATTGAATACTAACTTTTATAATAAAAATCAACTATGATTACATTAGCAATAGGAGCACCACAAGTAATATTAATTCTTCTAGTTCCAGTAGCAGTTTTTTTTCTTGGTTATACTATGGGGAAAAAAGCTGGGTATATAAAACGAGTTAAAGAATCTGAAAACCAAAAAATTGAATAAAACCACCTAACGAAAATCTCCCCTCTCGGGAGGGGATTAAGGGGTGGGTGCTACGGTGTACTAATTCTCAACTACAAAACTACCCCACACCATGGTTACCAACCTTATTATTTTTTTAACTGTTTTACGGAAACCTGTAAGAGAATACGCCAAACACTCTATATATTGTGATATAAGTTCAATTTGATATTAACATCTTACTGGACGAATAAACAATTATTAAATCCAAAAACAGACAATTATGGCTAAATCAAGCGGAATGAAAAATGCACCAAGTACAACCGGAAATAAATCTGGAGGTGGAAGAAGTAACGCACCAAGTAAATCCAGTGGAAATTCTAAAGGTTCTTCTTCTACATCGAAAGGTAACTCAAAAGGAAAATAATTAAATATGCACGATAAGTTTTACTTGTCGTGCATTTAAACAGCAACAAACAAACCCGCAAACAAAAACGAAAACCTCCCCTCTTGGGAGGGGATTAAGGGGTGGGTGCTACGGTGTACTAATCCTCAACCACACAACAACCCCACACCATGGTTACCAACCCATTAATTTTTCTGATAGTATTACGGAAAACCGTATGAAAATATACCGTAACTTATTTATATTGCAGTACCAAGTAAAGTATACTCCCCTACCGCTTTCGCAGAAAACTTTTATAAAATGGCTAAAATCGCTAGTGTCTATATTCTTTTATATTATTTAATATAAACACTAGTTTCTTTATACAATTGTTGTAAGTAAGTAAATTAAAAAAGACCTATGGGGAAATGTCTATATTGCCAAAAAAGTGCTGGAATTTTTAAAAAACTTCATAAAGAATGTGAAGAAAAGTATCTTAATGGCAGGGAACTAATTAAAATAAAAAGTAATTCCTTTTTTGATAAATCAGAAGTTGTAGAAATTGTAGAATTAGAAAATATTGCTGATAATTCATTCATTCCATATAACGAGTTCGAAGAAATTATGGAAAACACGTTTACTGACAATTTACTTAATTTTCTTGATGATGGAACTCTAGATGATAAAGAAGAGGATGTTTTAGGCGAGTATATGGAACATTTTAAACTTACTCAAGAACAACTTAATAAGAATGATAGTTTGGGCAAAATGGTTAGAGCCTCTATTTTAAGAAAATTGCTGAATGGAGAGCCGAGTTCAAACAGATTAAATATAGACGGAAATCTTCCCTTTAAATTTCAAAAAAGCGAAGAATTAATATGGCTATTCCAAAATGTAGAATTATACGAACAAAGAATTAAAACAACATATGAAGGAAGTTCAAACGGAATAAGTCTTCGAATAGCAAAAGGAGTGTATTATAGAACTAGTAGTTTTAGAGGTCATCCAGTTAAAACGACTAATATAGTTCCAATTGCATCTGGAATGGTGGCATTGACAAACAAACATATTTATTTTTCAAGTGGAATAAAAAACTTTAGAATTAACTATGTCAAAATAATAACATTGGAACCTTACTCAGACGGAATTGGAATTACTAAAGATGGAGTAACAGCCAAACCGCAAGTTTTTAAAAATGTGGATGGTTGGTTTTGTTATAATTTTATTAAAAATATATCGGAATAAAAACTACTTACAACACCGTGTACAATTGATAACTAGTCCTCGCCTACTTACAAAAATGAATAAATCAACAAGAGTTTTACTTCTAATCCTAATAGTGTTTAGTTGTAAAAAAAATGTTGAACGGACTAACATTGCGAATGAATTACGAGGGAACACTTTTGACATGTACTCTATTGAAGAAAAAGATACGCTCACAATAGCATTTAAAGATTCGACATACACAGTATTTGAATATAACGACAGAGAATTACCATGGAGAATTGCAACTTTTGACAATAACGACATTTTAGTATTTGACAATCGATTAATTGCTATTAAACAAACAGATGATAATAGTTTTGAAGGGCTTTTCATTTCTGAAAAAGACTATGAAATAAAAATTGAAAAAAGAAGAGCGAAATGGAGCAGAGAACTTCTAAATGGAATATGGATAGAAGAGCAGCATCATGCATTATTCTTTAACGATAGTACTGAAAAACCGCCTCTTCCACCTGCGCCTCCAGGAGTATCTATAGAGAATTTTCAATATCCACCACTTTATGAAATTGATGAAGACACTATTTTAACCAATTATTTTTATCAAGAATCAAAATCAAAAATTGACGTAAACAATACGGCAGAATTTATTAGGATGAACTTACGTAGTGAGTTTAATAAAGTTGAGAAACAGTGGAAAGTTAAGAAGCTAACTGATAGTATAATGATTATAGACAGGACTTTAGAAAGGGAAAACGAAAAATTTAATTTTATAAAATCAAAAGAGAAAAATATAAAATTGATTAAAATCATTAGATAATAATAATAATATCAATGAAAAAATAATTATACTCTGAAACAAATTACAATAACCAAGAAATCAAAGAAAATAAATTGAGAAAAAAACAATTGATCAATGCCGCATTGATCGGCTTTCTAGCCTCCATTTTTGTCATTGGCACGGTGGCTTCCATTTATAAGAAAAATGCCTTGGGTATGCTACCCATGTTAATTCCACTTTTTTTAATTTATAAAATAGTGCGTAGTTCCAAAAGGCAAAAAAACGAGTAAAACTATCGTAAGCTATCCATCCCTATGAAAACAACAATTATACTACTCTCCTTTATTCTATTTACTACAACTCCACTTCTTGCCCAGCAAAATGCATTTTTGGAAGATTCCATTGAACGCCTAGAGAACTCCCGCAAGTATATACTGCTCGTGGCAGATATGATGCCCGAAGAAAAATACGATTATAAAGTCACACCAGAATCTTTGAGTTTCGCAGAAAATTTAATGCATATTGGCTTTGCTCTAGATTGGCATAGCCAGTCGCTCTTAGGGGGTCGTGAAGCTCGCGTGTACCAAACCGATACCGTTTTTAAACCCGCCCATAAAACCAAAGCGGAAATGATGGTGCGTATAGACCAAACCTTTACAGAGGCCATTACCCTTTTACAAGATTTTGACCCTAAAGCCTTAGATGATCATTTAGATTATTTTGGACTGGACCGTTCAAAAAGGCAAATATGTATGCTGTTGGCAGACCACATTACCCACCACAGGGCACAGATGCTCGTCTCCATGCGCCTAAACGGCCTGGTGCCGCCTAGATACGTGCTATACCAATAGCAAGGCTACTCTTGCTTTTTCTTATCGCCGTTCATCAGCATAAGAACAATACCTACAAGGGTAATACATACGGCCGCAAAAATAACGATCATGATTACGCCATTGCTCCAATTTACCAGGGGTAGTTGTGCTAACCTCATAACTTCTACTTTTAAGGATTTAAAAATACGTATGGCCGCCCACCTAGGATATGACGATTGTCAGGAATTGGTACTATTTTGGGCATTGTGCAGGCTCATTACATTTGAGTACCGCTAAACGTTGTAAGCTTACCAAGGGTTCTGTATTTTTATGGTTGAATTTGGTAGTTTATAAATGATGGTAGATAAAATTAAGTGTCCCAATTGTGCGCATGAGTTTGATGTGGAAGAAGCCTTGTCCGGCAAAATGCAGGCTCATTTTAAGGCGGAATACGAACGTAAAGTGGCGGAACAGGCAGAGAAGTTCAATAAAGAACGTAAAAAGCTTGAGCTTGAGGTAGAAGAGTTCGAGAAAAAGAAAGAAAAAGAGAACGAGCTTTTTAAGGCAAAGCTAGAGCAACGACTTGCCAAAGAGTCGGAGAAAATACAGAAGCAGACCAACGAATCTTTTGAGCAACAGCTACGTGCATTGCAACAAGAGAACGAGAAAAAAAAAGAGGAGAACAGGGCGCTACGTGCACAAGAAATTGACCTTTTAAAGCGTGAGAACGAACTCAAGGAAAAAGCCGAAGAGCTTAAAATGAACGTGCAGAAAGAATTGTTGGAGAAACAATCGGTCATCGAAGAAAAAGCCAAGGCGAAAGAGCGCGAAGCCATGGCGCTTAAAGAAAAAGAATACCAAAAGCAGCTAGACGACCAAAAAAAGCTTATTGATGAGATGAAGCGGAAGGCAGAGCAAGGTTCTATGCAAATGCAGGGTGAAATTCAAGAACTGGCATTAGAAGAATTACTGCGCAACACCTACCCCTTCGATACTATTGAGGAAGTGGGCAAGGGTATTCGTGGGGCGGACTGTATACAAACGGTAGTGAACTCGCTTCAGCAGGCCTGCGGTTCTATCGTATACGAGAGCAAGCGTACCAAAAATTTCAGTAACGACTGGATCAATAAACTAAAGCAGGACCAAATCAATTGCAAGGCTGATATCGCTGTGATTGTCACGGAGACCTTTCCGCCCGATATGGACCGTTTTGGAGAGAAAAACGGTGTTTGGATCTGCGGATTCAATGAAGTAAAAAGTGTATCGCTCGTTTTACGTGAGCTACTCTTAAAAACACAATCCATTAAATCTTCGGATGAAAATAAGGGCGAAAAGATGGAACTGCTGTACTCTTACTTAACCAGTAACGAGTTTGTACAGAACATTAATAGAATTATTGAAAACTATGATTCTATGATCAAGCAATTGAACTACGAAAAGAAAGCCGCTTACAAGAATTTTGCGGTTCGCGAAAAGCAAATATGGGGCGTACAGGAGAATATCAACGTACTTTTTGGCTCCATTAAAGGTATTGCCGGAAACTCCCTTTCTACCTCTACCATCCTAGAATTACCGGATGCGGAGATTGATGATTAGTTAGTTATATAGTGGGTTAGTGAAATAGTGTGATAGTGAACTAGTTTGTTAGAGAAATAGTTTGATAGTGAGTTAGTGCGTTTTCGCTGCACGCTGGTCGCTTTTCGCTGCACGCGCTTCGTTGATTATTGTATTGTTCTTAATATCAATGAACTTCTTTTATGTTGTATTTAGCGCTAGGCGTGCCGCGCATTGCGTTTAGCGTTGGGCGCTAAGCTTTTTTTACTTTGGAATTCAGCCATGTGATCATCTTTATAAATCGGAAGTGGTGAATATTAAATATACACAGCTAATAAAACTACCGAAATTGCTGCCCGAGGTATCTTTAAAATAAAACTCGTAATATTACGCTAGATATTTTTTTGCATCTTTTGGACAATTTTGATAGATTTTTACACTTCAAAGCATCATTTTTGTGCAAAATGTTACATATTTTGATGAAAAAGCAGAAAAAGCAGAAAAAGCATCTTATGAAACTGACTCACATTCTGGTTGCCTTACTACTCACGATCACTTCCCTTTCAAGCCAACAGGAAAAGAAAAATTCAGGTGATGATGTTTCTGTTATATGGGCTTCCTTTTTATCTGATTTAGCGGCTGAGGATAAAGAAGCTTTTAAGAAGGCATCCGGGGAGACCATTCGTTGTTATGATTGTATGGAGAATACGCCATCCGAAGTGCAATACATAAACTTGTTACGAGAAAATGATTCGCTTTGGCACTCTAAAATTTATAAAGACCTTATTTATATTCCCATAGATAGTTTTGTCGCCAATGATTATGATATCTTGTTCAATCCTACCTTTATAAACATCCTTCAGGAAAATGAAACGATTTTTTCTAGTGAAGAAACCAATGGGGTTACCTATGCCCATATACTGGTAACTACGACCCTACCCACTGCATTTTTTGATGGTGCCCAACATATTTTTTCTTTTGTGAAGAATGAAGATGATGTATGGAAATTAAATGAGATAGACACCATCCCCTAATAAACCTTACTACCTACCTACCCAACTTTTAAAGTCCGACGCCTTTGCCTTGCTCACTATAATACGCTCACTACACGGCGGATGCACCTCTACCAATAATTTACTATTGAAATGAAGTTTTATGGTAACTATGGCTTCCCTACGCAAAATAAATTGACGGTTGGCCCTATAGAAAAGTGATGGGTCCAAAGCCTCTTCCACTTCCTCTAATTTGGCATCTAATACATATGAACGCCCTTTCACCGTAACTGCTTTTACAACGCCCGTATCTATAAAGAAATAGGCAATATCGGCAGTTTTTACAGGAATCAACTGCTCACCCATACCAACTAAAAATGTCTGTTTATAATTATTGGGCTTGGTCTGTATTAAATGCAAAAGACTTTGCATTTGCGCCTCATCTATACCTTGCTTTTGGTTTTGGGTCTTAAAGCGCTGCAAGGCATCAGACAGTTCTTCTTGATCAATGGGTTTTAACAGATAATCAATACTATTTACTTTAAAAGCCTTTAACGCATATTGATCATAAGCGGTAGTGAATATGATAGGAATATTGATGGTCACCTGATCAAAAATTTCGAAAGATATACCGTCTGCCAAATGAATATCCATAAACACCAAAACACCTTCGTACGGGTTACTGAAAAAATGTACGGCGGCCTTAACGGTATCTAACACCTTAACGATCTCTATATTGGGATCAATCTTAGAGAGCAAATATGCCAAGTTATCACTTGCAGCAAGTTCATCTTCAACAATAATTACTTTCATGCCGGGCGGTTTAAGGGCAATTCTACTTTAAATATATCATTTTGGGTACTTACCTTAACTTCATTCTTTAGCAAAAGTAAATACCGCTTCTTTAAATTATACAACCCCGTGCCCATACCTTCTGCCATGGTTGTACGTGCACGAATAGGGTTTTCTACGAATAATGAATTTTCTACTGAATATACTTTAACGGTCAACGGGTTGGTAGATGATATTTCGTTATGCTTTACCGAATTTTCTACCAATGACTGCAATGCCAAAGGTGGTACTTTACGGTCTAACAGTTCTTCAGCTATATGCACCTCTATGCGTAGGCGATCACGATACCGGGTTTCCATCAAATAGATATAACTACGTAAAAATTTTACTTCGTCTTTTACAGGTACCAAATTGATTTCGCTACTCTGCAGAATATAGCGGTACATGTAAGAAAGCTTATTTACAAATTGTGTCGCCTTTTCGTTTTCTCGTATTAAAGAGGATAACGAGTTTAAGGAATTGAACAAGAAATGTGGGTCTATCTGGTTTTTAAGAGCCGCAAGTTCATTCTCTAAATTTTGTTGTTTTAACTGCTCGTTCTCTATTCTACTTTCTTGCTTATCTGTACTTACCCGCAATAAACGGGCAATAAAAAATAGCACTATGGACAAATTTATAAAGGTAAAATTGACCCAGCCTTCTTCATGGGAATCCAACGTTCTACCATTTACCAAAGGATAAACCGCTATTATGATTTTCACTACGGCAAAAAGTGATAAAGCATTGATGAACAATATCAATAGCCACTTTACTATTGGCGGCCATTTTAATGCATCATAATCTATATTGGCATTCAACTGAATTACCGACCATGAAAAACAAAAGAAGAATAGGTACCTATATAAAAAATCGGTAACCCAAGACATAGAGAAGTTTAAATTCCCCTCCATAATACCATTATATAGATAGATTGTTTTTGGCAGTGATACCAAAATACCTATAAGTAGGGCCGTTTTAACTACTTCGCCCTGTTTAACCTTTGTCAATGCCATATAACCTCTTTTCTAAATGGTACTTCTCAAATATACCGTAATAATAACTTTGAATTTGCAATACGCAAAAAAGCCGGCCTTTACTAAGTAAAGACCAACTTACATTTAAACTACACTAACTTCTTAAAGTGCATAGGCATCAAAATCGGCAGGTAAATATGCCGCTGTATCAAAACCTAATTCCACTATTTCTTCCTCTTCAAAAATTTCAAAATCTATATCGGATAAATTGGCACCTGCGTAGGGATCAAAATCTAGGGGTAAATATTCAAAGGTGTCAAAACCTAGGTTTACTTCTTCTTCAATCTCTACCACTTCTATTTCACTGGCGTCTAAATTGCCCATTTCTAAAGAAGCTTTTAATTGTGCTTCAAAATCAATACTACAATCTTCGAAAATAGCAGTAATTTCTGCCTTCTCTGCTTCTTTTTGTTTCTGTACTCCTTTAAATGATATAAAGGTGACGGCCACTACGACCACGGCTGATAAAATTTTAATGTTTTTCATGATTTTATAATTTTTAAGTTTTTAGAATTGTTTTTCTATACCCCAAAGATATTGAGCAATACCGCTCTCGGATAATATTAATGACCCAACTGTCGAAATTGCCATCTAAAACAGCTTTAGACAGTTATGAATTATTTATGAGGGATATGAAGTGGGAATAATTTTGAAGAAAATACTACTTGAGCACTACTAGTCTGTTGCCAGCAAACTATTTATATACATTCCTAATTACGGATGCATGCCTACTTAGTGAACCATTTACGCACGGTTTCATCGGCCAATTTGTTATTGGGCGTAAAGGCATTGTTATCTACACCACGGTATTCTAGATAGCTGGGGTATTTCCACCAAAGGATGCCTTGGCACCAAGGTTCATTTTCTATGCCCTTAAAAATAATCTCATAACAGCGTTGCTGCATTTCTTGATTAATGCTTTCATCTGCCTCGGCATGGGGGTTTTTCCACGGGGTATCTATACTTCTAAAACCAATCTCGGTAAAAACTATTGGCTTTTTAAATTGCTCGTATACCGTTTTTATCTTGGTCTTTATGGTATCGAACTTTGCTACCATTTCCGTATCGGTGGGATTATCTTTCTTGCTTAGCGGATAGTAGGAATTAAGTCCTATAAAATCCAAATCGTCCCAAAATGCAATATTTTCAAATTCCTCTCCCCAATTGGCCGCATAGGTCAGTTGCCCCGAGTATAACCCCCTGGTCCTTTCAATCATTTTTCTCCACGCATCTGGGTGGTTCAAAGTGGCTTTGGTAAATTCTACCCCAATACAAAGGGCATCTATGTCATATATCTCCGCTAAAAAAGCATAGTGCCTTATCCAGCGATAATAATGATCAAAAAACTGTTCCCAATCTGCATCGGTCTTCATTTCTATTCCTCCGGGCCAACTGCCCCGCACATAAATTTGAGGTTTCAATACGGTATACATTCCCATTTCATGGGCCATAGTTGCCGCGTGTACTACAGACTCATCATTCTCTCCGCCGGCATGATCGCTAAAATGAAATACAGTGGGCTTATGAATGTCATGAGTACCGCTGTAGGGAACAATAGCCACCGCATTACTGCCCATGTTTTTCTGCTTAAGTAAAGATTCCGTTGCCTTTCCAGAACCGTAGCCATTGTAAATATTGTACCCCTCATGTGCAAAATTGAAGCCTTTTAAGTACGGTAGCTCCCTATCCTTATTTTTTTCTTTTGGATGTTCTTTTGAAAAATCTTTTAAATATCCCTGCCATTTTTTTTCCAATAGCTTCATGTCTACGGGCCCTAAATCAAAATTCCTATAGGCTGAAAGGTATTTTTCAGTGCCCCAGGTTTCCATCAAAAATTTGGTAAACAACCCTGCCAAACATTCTCGGATCAAAGAAGATTCCTGTTGCATCAACTCATTGTTCAACAATTGGGATGCCGTAAGCACATTGTTAGAGCTTATTAAACGCTCCGCCCAATATTCATAGCCTTTTTTCTGCCATGATGTGGTAAAGTAAATTGGTAATCCTACCGTGAGAATATCCTTATTGGAACTTCCCAATTTTTGATGCAAGATCAAGGCATAATCCTTACCGGTATGGTTGTCTTTATACACCTCATTGACAATGGTATGCACTGCATTTTCTACCGTATCTATATGAGATTGGTTGGTGTTGCCCGTCATTAGCCCCTTTTCTTCCATAGAACGATAAAAATGATAGGTTATCTTGGAAGGAGCAACTTCACTAGATATATCATCATGAATGGTGGGCACTACACGTTCCAATCGCTTTAAAATTTGCTGTACGCCCTTTTTACCTACCGCGTTTTGATGGGCTATAAATTTGTACCGGTCCGTATCCAATATTAAATCATCCCCTTGGGAAAAATCAAAATATGTAGAGGTATCAATCTTGTACTGCGCATCAAAATTGCCCAATACCAAACGTTTTGAGCGGTCATACACCTCATAATCCAAGTTTTGTCTATAAAAACCTTGCCCGTTTTTGGTTACTCGCTCTGCAAAAAAATCAAAAATCTGGATGGCATCCGTACCTGTTAGGAATGAAAATGGCAATTGAGGATTAAACGGACTAGGATAAAAACCTACGGACAGTAACGGGTTGGCATTTTCTATTTGCTTAGGCCCTATATTTATTTTCTCTTTAGCTACACGAAAAGGTGTCTTTGACAAATAGCGCTGTAATACGTTATGTTCATCTATGGCTCCTACCAAAAAAACCACGTTATCCTCCAATTCCTGTTCACTTACCGTTGACGCATTTTTATAGTCAACCTTGGTGCTTCTCCATGATTGTGTAATCTCTTTTTGGGAAAGTGGGTTCAAAAGTTCCTTATAACGCTGCGCCAACAGAGAGTCATTAGCGGCGTAGACCACCAAGATTTTGCGTTTATCAAAAAAATTACGGCGCAATTCGCGTTTTGTAGGTACCGAATCCATTACAGCACCGGAACCATTATTATCGGCGCCGGACATTAATTGTACACTGGCCATACCCACCGCCAGGAGTGCCACTATCAAAGTAAGGACAAGATGCTTCCGTTTCATAAGTACCTATTACACGATTAAGATAGTGAAAGGACAAAAACCAAGCTACAATACGCGTATATTTAACTATTCCGTGAAAATCGTTACCCCAATCATCATTTAAAAAATTCATTGTAAAACTAATGCTGTGATGTAACTTTGGTAGCAAACCAAGCTCAAACTAATGAAACGACTTACTTTCCCCCTCCTAATCTTATTCTGTTGCATATCGATTTCTTGTATGGCCCAACAAGGCCAAACCATCTCCTTACAGAAATTTGACCAACTAAAAGTTTATGATCGTATTAGCGTTAGTTTGATAAAAGACAAGATAAATAAGCTTACCATAAACGGTGATGATAAGAAAGAGGATATCAGCGTTCAGGAAAGTAATGGACAGTTAAAAATTAGGATGGCAAGGAAAGACTTTTTATCTGGGAATACCATCTCCATAAAAGTTCACTATACCGAAACCCTTACCGAAATAGATGCCAATGAAAATGCCAGAATTGTATCTGAACAACGTTTGCGTAGTAAGTCATTATCCGTCAAGACCCAGGAAGCCGGACTAATTATTTTAAACCTAGAGGCTACAACGGTTACTATTAAAAGTACCACCGGAAGTGAAGTTAAACTATCGGGAACTACCCGTACACAGGGCATCTACATTAATACAGGAGGAAAGGTTCATACCAAAAATCTAAGAAGTGAGCGTACAAATGTTACCGTACTGGCCGGAGGGCGTGCCGAAATTTATACTACGGACAAGGTGGTTGCCAAAGTTAAGGCGGGCGGAAACATTATTATACACGGAAATCCTAAAACCCTGGACAAGGACGATACCTTTGGAGGCACCATTACGGTTATGCAGTAGTTATTGCTCTATACTTTGAGCGTTGAACCCTACCAATTCATTTTCCTGAAATTGGGGCGTTATTTCAATAGGGTTGCAACACACCTCACAATCCTCTACATAGGTTTGTTGTGAAATAGATGGATCAAGAAGCATGGATACCTCTTCCCAGCAATACGGACATTGAAAAAAATGCTCGTACATAGCAATGATTAAACTTTCAGTTCTTTTGCCAGATTTTGCAACGTAAGTGTTTGAATCAAGTTGCCGCTATTGGACGTGAAAATGGTCTCGCGACCCAACTTTAAGGCCAGAATATCTTCGTCTTCTTCTAAATGCACATCTGCCGGGTCTATGTTGACCTCCTCCAATTTAACATCAAAGCGTTTCTTTAAGGTCATAGAGCCGTTAACCTTTCTCAACTCGAAGCCATAAAAATCGAACAAGCGTTGCAATCCACTAAAAAAGCTCAAGCCTATAAAAAGTAAACCGGCCATGGCAAATTTATAGGCCAAGGTAAACACATCTAACTCTTCGCCATTTATAAAGGTATAGACCAAATTAATACAGCCGTAAATGCCTAAAAAGAATACCAATAGACCAACTACGACCGCCAAAACATCTGTAAACAAAGCCTTGTTAGTTCTGGTGACGATTAGTCCGTCATCCGTTATATTGGCTTGAAACCCAAAATCCTTTAAGTATTCCAAATTCTGAATCTGCGCCCTTTTGTTGGCAATGGTCGCATTTAAATCGCTCATATCTACAACAACAGCACGTTTCTGCAACTCATCCTGTAAACTTAATTGTGCTTCAAACGTGAGTAATGAATGTTGGTTCATTATCTCTATGAGCTCGCTATTTGTTCTATTGCTATACATGTTCTTTTGTAATTAATTTACTCGATAACCGAGATTAAAAACTTAAAGGTCTACTGCTTATAATTCCACATTCAATAATTGCCCAGTAAGCTGCAATAATTGTAGCTCTGCCAACTTAGCATCATACTTTGCCAAATTCTTATTGGTCTGCGCGTTCAGTAAATTGATCTGCGCCTGCCTAAATTCTATTGATGTAATACTACCCAATTGAAACTGCTCCCTTGAGCGTTCAAAATTATTCTGGTTGGTAAATACGTTCTGTTCCTGAATACGATATATTTTCAGCAAATTCTCATACAATGCCAAGGCATTCTGCATATCTCTATTTACTTCCAGTTCTACCTGTTTTCTTAACAATTCTTGATTGGCATACGCAATTTTGGCATTTTTTACACTTACCGTTGTACTACCGCCATCAAAGAGATTCCATGTAAGGCTTGCTCCTAAAGCAAAATTATAAGTTTCATTGTTTGATCCAGGAAAGAATGCTGAAGCTGCACTTTGATTTAAATTCCACCCATAAGAACCGGAAAGACCAACAGTTGGTAAATACCCAGATTTGCTTACTTTAATATCATATTCATTAATACTTAAATTTGATTCCGTTTGTAGTACCGCAACATTATTAGTGATTGCCTGATCCATAAACTCTACAATCTGAAATTTAGGAATGAAAACAATAGTGGTATCTACTTGATATTGGGCAGCTAAATCTTGATTCAACACTACATTTAAGTCGCGTTTGGCATTTGCCAATTGCTGCTCTGTATTCAATAGATTAATACTATCATTTGTCATATCTACCTGAGCATTCAATATATCCAATTTTGTATTTTGACCATACTCAAAAGAATATTCTGACCTAGTTATTCTATCCCTTGAAATCTCCAAGGCTTGTTTCTGAACATTTCTATTCTCGGTTAAACGAGCAATTTCAAAATATACCGTGAACATCTGTATCATGGTATTTTCAATAGTCTCTCTAGCCTGTAGCGTACTTAAATTATATTGTTCTTTTAATTTTTTATAATTATAAAATCTACCCATTCCATCAAATAATGTGTAGTTAGCAGTAAGAGCTGCAGAATAACGTTGAGCTTCAGCTTTATAAATATCGGTGTCAGGAAATGGAGTAGGCTCTCCTGTTATTGGATCAATTACATCTACACCATCCTCTGTCAAAATTCTACCAGGAAATTCAATTGTTGAATCATCTCTATTATAATCAGCTCCAGCGGTACCTGTCAAAGTAGGTAAATAGCCCGAATTTAATATGCTAGCATTATTTTCTGCAATCTCTACCTGACCTTTTGCGATCTCTATTCCAAAATTATTTTCCAATGCCTTGGCTACCGCTTCTTCTTTAGAGAGCGTGGTCTCTTGTGCCAGAATAGTATATAGCGGTAGAAATACCAATATTGTGATGAATCTTACTTTACTCATTATAACTTATCTAGATTCTTATGTGTTTCTGAACCATTTTCAATGATATCGTGCGAATGACCTTCCAAATGGGAGGCTTCTTTCTTTTCCTTAATGGCTCTTTCTACTTCTTCTTTTGTAATCTTATGTCCGGAAGCGAATGATAAATTCTGAGCTTTTAAATTATTACTGAAGGATAAGAACAACGGCAGCATCAATAAAGTAAGTACCGTAGCTATACCAATACCATATGCTATGGAAATTGCCATTGGTTTCAAGAACTGCGCCTGTCTACTGGTCTCTAACATTAAAGGAGCCAAACCGGCAATAGTAGTTACCGATGTTAAGAAAATAGCTCTAAATCTTGATTTTCCCGCTTCAAAAATGGCATTGTCAAAAGTCATACCTTCCCTTAAATTAGAGTTGAACTTACCTATAAGCACCAACCCGTCATTAACCATAATACCGATCAATGCAATGATACCCAATATAGAAAGTACGTTTATTGGGAAATCATGGATCCAGTGACCCCAAGCTACAGCGGTAAAACTAAAAGGAACCAGCAATAACAGCATTAATGGCTGACTAAAACTTCTAAATGTAAAGGCTATGGTAATATATATCAACAGAATTACGGTAAAGCCTACAAGCTTTAACGAACCAGTCAATTTTTCCAATTCCCTATTCTGTCCTTCATAAGAAGCACTTACCGTTGGGTATTTGGATTGTATCTCTGGCATGTGCACATTCTGAATCTCCGTCATGATTTCAGTAGGACTATCCTTTACATCTTTCATATCCGCAGAAACCTGAATTTCCCTTCTACCCTCTAAACGGTTAATGGCTACATCACCTCGTACAATGGTATAATCAGCAAGTTCACTAAGGGGTACTCGCTCCCCCGTTGGGGTAACAATTCTCATATCATCCAAATTAGAGATAGAAGATCGTTCTTCCCTATCATAGCGCACCCAAACCCTAATTTCATCTTGTGATCGTTGAAAACGCTGTGCCTGTACACCAAAGAATCCCGCACGAACTTGAGTCATTAGCGCCTGAAGGTCCAAACCTAGTAAATACGCATTTTCCTTTAAGGTTAACCGTATCTCCTTAATACCTGCAGGATCATTATCTGCAATATCCTTTAATCTTGGGTTTTTGGTAAGTATCTCTTTAAGTTCCGTTTTTGCGGCTTTTAATTCTTCTATATTATTACCTAACAAAGAAACCGATACAGGCGAACCACCAAAATTACCGCCAGATCCATAAATTAGACTTTCTACACCTAACACCGGCCCCACCAACTCTTCCAATCTACGGGTAACCATATCCGCAGAAATTTCATTAGGCCTTTCTTCACCAGGTAAAAGGTTAATGGTCAAAACGGCCGAAGAAGAACCAGGCCCTAGTCTTCTGATAAGGTTTTCAAAAACCATTTTATCCGAACCTGCCAAATATTTATCCGTCAGTTCTTGATTAACGATAATGGCTTTCTCCTCTATGTATGAAATAATGGAATCTGTTATCTTTTCATTGGTCCCGTTGGGCATTTCTAGCTCTATACCTACACGGTCACTGGCAATTCTAGGGAAGAAGGCCGTTCTAATGATTCCCCCACCTACAGAACCTAAGGTTAAAATGAATGCCGCTGCAAAAACCGAGAACATGAAAATTTTGTATCTCATTGAAAACCGCAATACCGGAGTATATAGATTATCTCGCATCCAAACCATTAAACGGTCTCCAAATTCATTGATCACCCTTAGCTTGGCAAAAGCGTTTGCAAAGCCACTTTTAGGCTTATTGTCAATAGGCTGTAATGCCTTGGAGTGCGCTAAGTGGGCTGGCAAAATAATCAAGGCCTCTACCAAAGATACCACCAATGTTAAAATCACAATTACAGATACCTCACCAAAGAACTCCCCAATTCTACTATCTAGGAACAAGAAGATAGAGAATGCCAATATGGTGGTAATAATAGCCGAAATAATAGGAGGCAATACTTCCATAGTACCATCTACAGCTGCCTGAACAGGAGATTTTCCTTTCTCGTAATGCTGATAAATATTCTCGGCAATTACAATACCATCATCTACCAAAATACCAATAACGATGATCATACCAAATAACGACAATACATTAATAGTCACATCAAAGAAACCGGCAAAAACAAACATTCCCAAAAATGCCACTGGCAAGCCAAAAGCTACCCAGAACGCCAATCTAGTATTCAAGAAAAGGGATAGGAATATCAACACCAACACCATACCCATTATGGCGTTTTCAGTCAATAATTGTGTTCTTTGATTTAACGTGATAGATTGGTCAGAAACCACATCTAACTTAATATTGTTATACTTCTCATTAAAATCATCAACATATTCATTCACCTGATCCGCGGCTGCAATCAAGTCCTCATTATTGGTACTTGTTATGGTAGTACTCACGGATAGGTTACCGTTAAAATAGCTTGCGTTTGGCGTTTCGGCAAAACGATCTCTGACCTCCGCAACATCTTTTAAACGTATTACGTTACCAGATTGATCTGCCCTAACTACAAGGTTGTTGAGTTCACTACCATAGTAGGAACGGTTATTTGCACGGATTAAATACTCTTCTGCATCAGTCTTAATATTACCACCGGTAACCAAGATATTGGCACTACCAACAGCACTTGCTACTTCTGAAAATGATAAACCGTAAGCTAACAGGTCATTCTCATTGACGGCAATTTCAATTTCCTCATCCGGAAAACCAGAAATTTCTATTTGAGAAATACCTTCCATGGCGCGCAAGTCATTCTCAATTTCCCTACCTACACTTTTTAATGTTGACAACGGAATATTTTCTCCACTAATGGCAAATGCTATGGTCTGGCGTACCGTTTCTAGTTTAGAAACTATTAAAGGCTCCATACCTGTTGGAAAGGTTGGCACCCTATCTACCGCGTTCTTGACCTCTAAAAGCATGAAGTCAATATTCTCCCCTTTCTCGATTTCCACATTGATCGTACCACTATTCTCCCTAGAAGTAGAGGTTACACGATCTACACCTTCCAAGCCTTTTAAGTTGTCTTCTATTTTCAAGACGATACCTTCTTCTACCTCTTGTGGTGAAGCCCCTGGGTAGGTAATATTAATGGATATATTCTTAGAATCGGTAAGTGGGAAAAAAGAAGATTTCAAAGCCTTTGCGCCAACAATACCAAAAAGGGCAAAGGATATTACTACGACATTAACGGCAACGTGATACCGAATAAAATATTCAATAAGTTTACGCATTATCCTTTTGTATTTTCTGGTTGTTCACCATAAATTTTCACTGACATACCGGTATATGCACCGCTTATAGGTTTGGACACGATAGTTACGCCATCAGGTACTTTTTTAAGCACTACACGTTTATCTGAAAAATAAACAGGTTCTACATCTATAACATCAAGTACAGAATCTTTTACAACAAAAATCTTGTTGCCTTCCAATAAAAGTCCCCTATCTACCTCAATAGCGTTTTCTTCTTTCTTAGCATCTAAATCTGCCTCTAAATACATGCCTTCCCTTAAGTTCCCATCCTCTACCTCTATGTAGGCATTAACGGTTTGGGTCAATTGATCAATACTACCGTTAATTCTGGTAACCTTTCCTTTATACTTACTATTATCATCTAGATTGGTCAACTCTACAGATTCCCCCACTTTCAATAAATCCGTATACCGTTTACTTATGGCCACTTCAAGTTCATAAACCTCTGGGTTAATAAACTCCCCTAATTTTTGACCTGATCTTACCAAAGTACCTTCTGTTACCAAAGTCTCGGTAAGTACCCCAGAAAATGGTGCCGTAATTCTGTATTTGGCCAGCCTCTGCTCTAAATTCTTGACATTGTAATAGCTGGTTAAAATACCTCTGCCCGAGATAAAGAACTTTTCTTTCTCCGAACCCATTTGCGGCAAAGCCGGAGTACTTTTTGACATATCAAAATTTGCTAGGTACTCTTGCCATTTTGGATAAATATCCGGGTAGTCTAAACGCAAATCTGGCATTACCGCCGTTAATTGATTAAAGAGATTACTTTTGGCAGACTGTACGCTTGCTGCATATTCATCTGCGTCTATATTAATGATGGTCTCCCCCCTTCTAAAAGTTTGACCTTCCTTAAATAACTTACTACCTTTTTTGAAAACACCTTGAACCTCTGCAAACAACTCTACACGCTGTTTGGCAGTTAAATTACCATTGGCAGATACTACAATGGGCACCGTACCATTTTCAACCACCTCGGTAAAAACAGTTTTTACAACCTTCTCAGATTTAGGTTTGAATGTTTTTTTACTATCAATAATATAACCCGCAAGAAAAATGGATACTACAATTAGTAAAATACCTAGTACGGTAAAAATAATTTTTCGCATTTTATTATAATTTATAAGCGTATTTCAAAAAACACAGAATCAAAAGTACTTTTAAATATCCTTTAGCATTCTGACGATTAAATGAAACGACCAAATTCAAACCTGAAACGACTTTGAAACATTCTCAGCTTTGAGCACCGTAATCTTTTCATCACCATTTCCCTAAAGAGCATTTCCAATCAACGTTCAAAAAACTATTACCGTCTAAGACAACAATCAAAATTTTGTTAAAACAAGCTGCATTTTTAAACAGACTTTAACTAGAAACTTTTGGAAATCAATTAATCTTTGGCGAAACTACAAAAAAACACATCTGGCATTGAAAGCCTTTATGGTTAAAGTAATCATAAAAAAATATGACTTTTACAGCCGCTATAAAGTAAAAAAGGGATGCTTTCGCATCCCTTTTTTTAATATTATAATCCGCTTAGTGTTTAACATCCTCGAACTTGGTATCTACCAATCTGGTTTCACTGTCAGCTACTTTACTGAATTTCATATTCAAAAATTCATCATCACTATCAAAAACAGCCAGTTTTGGGGACTGTAATTGCATTAAGGAATTTAAGGACCTAAAATCATTTCCCTGCAACTGTATAAATTCCAAATTATTGAGACTTGCAACACTACTGGGTAAATCTCCCTCAAACTTATTATAGGATAAAATCAACTCTTTTAAATTCATTAATTTGCCAAGCTCAACATCTATTGAACCGGCCAATTTATTACCGAACAATTCCAATTGCTCCAGCTTGGACAACTTCTCAATAGCTTTAGGCAGACTGCCCTCTAAATAATTACTGGAAAGATTCAGAATCTTTAAACTTTCCAAACTTCCTATTCCATCAGGAATTTCACCTTCCAAAAGGTTATTGAACATTGATAATTCTTCAAGATTCTTCATTTGACTAAAGTCCGTTGGTAGACTTCCGCTAAATTTGTTCATCTCTAAACGTACGGTCTTTAAGGTAACCACCTTAAAAACATCTTGGGGCAAATTACCTTCAAGAGCGTTGAACGCTAGATTTAGGTGCTCTAAATTCGTTAGCGCCGTAATTCCCGCAGGAATTTTCCCTTTAAGATTATTCCTATATAGTTTAAGACCTATGACATGATTGTCATTTATCTCTACTCCAAACCACGTAGAGGGATCTTCTTCCAGGTTCCAGGAGTTTTGCCAAGTATCGCCAAGGGTACTTTTGTAGAACTTTATTAAATACTGTTTT
This sequence comes from Maribacter sp. LLG6340-A2, assembly GCF_045057105.1. GTDB lineage: Bacteria > Bacteroidota > Bacteroidia > Flavobacteriales > Flavobacteriaceae > Maribacter. The sequence continues at coordinate 1,169,974 of NZ_CP159332.1, forward strand.
TCACTTTTTGGAATTTGTGCCATTACCTTACAACTAAAGGTCAGCACAATTAGAACGGTTAAGCATTTGAAGGTTTTTTTCATGTCGAAAAAATTTGTTGGTTTTGGGGGATGTATTAATGCTCATCTTCTGTCAACTCTGTTAAAAAACAGGGCTGCCGTAATAAAGCAGTTATCCTATAACGCTGAAAAAAAGAATTTATGATTAAATATTGTGTTAAAAATACACAACCAAGAAAGAGATGTAGTTTTTACATCTCTTTCTATCACCAAACTAACTAAAAGTGTAAACTACTCTTACTCTTCAATATCTTCAAACTTAGTATCGGCCATTTTGGTCTTACTAAAGTTAATATCCTTGAATTCTAGTTTTCTATCCTCTCTGTCATAATCAAAAACCAAATACTCCTTGGTCTCCAAAAACTCTAAAGCCTTGAAAGAACTAAAATTGTTGTTCTGTATCTGAAATATTTCCAAACTGGCCAATTGGGAAAATTCTGTAGGTATTTCGCCATTTAAATTATTATTGGCCAATACCAACTCTTTTAGGTTTTGCAAGTTACCCATGTCACTAGGGATAGCACCTTCCAATTTATTCTCAAAAAGACCTAAGGTTTCCAATTGGGTCAATTGCCCTAATGAACTTGGTATATCACCATAGAAATCATTACTGGACAAGTTTAATATTTTTAAATCCTTTAAATTACCAACAGTTGCAGGTATTTTACCTGTTAAAAAATTATTGAATGCCGATAGTTCCTCCAGTTTGTAAAGGTTACCTATTTCCGCAGGTAACTCCCCTTTCAACCTATTCATTTCCAACTTTAATACTTTAAGATTGTTTAAGTTGGCTATTTCTTGAGGGAAATTTCCGGTCAATGCATTAAAAGCCAAATTTAATACCTCTAAATGCTCCAAATTTCCTATTTCAGGAGAAATGGGACCCATAAGGTTATTATGAAATAAATTGATTTCTACAACTTTATCATCTACCACCTTAACGCCGTACCATTGTGCAACGGGCTTTTTAAGATCCCATTTTTTGACCCAATGCTGGCCATTAGTACTCGTATATAAATCCATTAAGGCTTTTTTCTCCTTTTTGGAGATCTCTGCAAAACATACGGTCGTCAGTAAAAACAAACTGAAGCTTAAAAAGTATATTTTTTTCATACGTTGGTGGTTTTTAGAATTCCGTGTTTAGGAATTGTCCTACAAATTTGAACAAATAACGCTGAAAACTAAAATTTTATCGTTGAGCAACCCCCATTTGTTGTGAAAGTTAGGTATTCTGTTGTCAAAAGTGTTAAAATGGAGGTAAGGCGAAAACCCTTAACTTAAAGACTCTATATCCATTGTAAGATTTTCCCACTGTTGCATGAGTTTTTCCAATTTGTCCTTTTTGGCCTGATATTCCTCAAAAAAATTAGGCTTTTGTATGGTTTTATCATAATCCACCAGTAAGTCATGGTCTATCTCTTTGATTTCCTTTTCTAGACTACCCACCTTACTTTCTACGGAACTCAATTGATTTTTTAAACTTTTGAGCTTCTTTTGATCCTGAAACGAATTTTCCTTGGGTTTGACCTTTTCTACAGTAACTGCTTGCTTCTTTTCTATGGCCCTAAAATTTTCCACTTTTCGCTGTTCCAAATAGTATTCAACATCGCCTAAATATTCATTGATTTTTGAATCCTTGAATTCATAGACCTTATTGGTTAGTCCTTGTAGAAAATCCCTATCATGCGACACTAATATCAATGTACCTTCAAAATTTAAACATGCCTGCTTTAACACATTCTTGGATTTGATGTCCAAGTGGTTGGTAGGTTCATCCATCACCAGCACATTAAAAGGCTGTAACAACATTTTAGCCAGGGCAAGCCGGTTGCGTTCCCCTCCCGATAAGACCTTTACATATTTATCCACCTCATCTCCCCTAAATAAAAAGGAGCCCAAAATATCTCTTACCTTACTTCTGTTCTTTTCATTTGCAGCATCGATCATGGTATCCAATATGGTCTTGTTACCATCCAAATACTCTGCCTGGTTCTGGGCAAAATATCCTATCTGTACATTATGCCCCAATTTTAACCGTCCTTCATGCTCCAATTCACCAACAATAATTTTTGCCAATGTAGATTTACCTTGACCGTTTTGTCCAACAAAAGCGGTTTTACTATCGCGTTCTATAAGCAGATTGATATCGTCCAGGACCAAATTGCTACCATAGGATTTTGACAACCCTTCTATTTCCACGACCACCTTACCTGGAGTAATGGACACGGGAAAGCGTAAATTCATGACACTATTATCATCTTCATCTACCTCTATACGCTCAATCTTATCCAGTTTTTTAATTAAGGATTGGGCCATGGAGGCTTTGGTAGATTTTGCCCTAAATTTTTCAATTAAACGTTCTGCTTGCTGAATCTCCTTTTCTTGATTCTTTTGGGCATTTAATTGCTGTTGTTTGATCTCATTGCGCAAAACCAAATATTGGGTGTACGGTTTGTTATAATCATAAATACGCCCCAAGGAAATTTCAATGGTCCTATTGGTAACGTTGTCCAAAAACATTTTATCATGCGAAACAATTACCACCGCACCGGTATAATTGTTCAAAAACTGTTCAAACCAAATAATAGATTCAATATCCAAGTGGTTGGTGGGCTCATCCAGCAATAGCACATCATTACTCTGTAATAATAGTTTTGCCAATTCAATACGCATACGCCATCCACCAGAAAAGGTCTCGGTTTTTTTATCAAAATCCTCACGTTTAAATCCTAACCCCTGTAAAATCTTTTCCGTTTCCCCTTGGTAATTATACCCACCTAAAATTTCATAATGTTGAGAAACATCGTTCAGGTCTATGATCAGTTGACTATAAGAGTCCGTTTCATAATCCGTACGTTCTGCCAGCTGGTGGTTGATCTCATCTAACTTAAGCTCCAGTTTCTTGATTTCCTCAAATGCCTGATAGGCTTCTTCTAACACCGTTCTTCCTTGAACAAAATCTATATCCTGTCTTAAAAAACCTATTTTGATATCCTTTTCTACCGCTATGACCCCGGTATCCAAAGCCATATCCCTATTCAATAATTTTAACAATGTAGATTTACCAGCACCGTTTTTACCTACTAAGCCTACTCTATTTCCTGCATTTAAACGAAAAGAAATTTCCTCGAACAAATATTCTCCGCCAAAGGAGACTGATAGGTTGTGAACGTTTAACATAAAATTTACTTCTTCTGGTTTAGTTTTTACCCTAAAAAAACAAGAGGGCAATTTGCATTATTTAACTATTTGTACGGTTTACAAAAAGAACTGATGTAACGCCTTTTCGTATCTTTACATAAAGTTTTGCAAATGTTAAAAAAAGGAAACAAACTCTACAGCATTTTAACAGGAAGTTGTCCCAGATGTCATCAAGAAAGTATGTATGTGGACAAAAACCCCTATCATTTGAGCAAGATTTTTAAAATGCATGAAAAATGTGGCCATTGTGGATTTAAGTATAAAATAGAACCCTCTTTTTTTTATGGAGCAATGTATGTTAGTTATGCCGTAGGTATTGCCTTTGCCGTTGCCGCTTTTGTAATCGCAAGACTTTTCCTTGGTGCAAATCTTGTACAGACTTTTATAGCCATTGTACTAACCATGATTGCTTTTATGCCTATTATTATGCGACTTTCCAGGAATATATGGATCAATATTTTTGTGAAATACGATGTTTCTGCCAAGACGGACACCCCCTAACACCCTTAAAACCGTTTAATATCCATTTCCGCCAGTAATGGTATTTGCATTTCTATGTGGTCATAGAGTGCTTTGGCTGCCCACGGCCCTACCATTACCCCGTGAGACCCAAAACCGTTTAAGACCCATAAATTGGAATAATTAGGGTGTCTACCTACCAAAGGCCTTCTATCCTTAACAGTGGGTCTTACCCCTGCCTCTTGAGCTACAACTGTATACTCACATTTTAAAATGGTGTTGAGTTTGTTGATGATTTCCTTTTTCGACTCTTCCGTTATGGTATTATCTTTCTTCCCCCTATTATAAGTTGCCCCCACTTTATACCTATTATTTCCCAAGGGAATAAGGAACATACTATACTTCACAAGACTTTTCTCCTTTAATTCCTTAGATTCTATTATGATATATTCCCCTTTAGAACCCTGTATGGGCAGATAATTAAAATAGGGGTTCTCCGTGATTCCAAAACCTTCACAAAAGACAAGATGTCTGGCTTTTACATCTCCATAAATCACTTCATTACTACCAATTTTTAATGCATCGTATTTAAAAGTCTCTTGTCGTATAGCATTTTGTTCCACTAACCATTGCTCATAACTGTTCAATAATAGTGAGGTATTTAATTTTCCGGTATGCTTTACTTTCCCCAATTTGTGTGGCACGTTAAGTTGCGGATTGTTATTAGTAACCAATTGGGTATCCAAAAATAATTTTAGACGTTCCTTATCCGCAGCTTCATACCATAGATTTTGCTCTTCTACGGAGGCAAATTTTCGCAAAACGCTTAACTTCTCATGAACTTGAATACCTAGAAACTGTTCCAAGCGATCATAAAAATCCGTTGCAAAGAACAGTTGTTCATCCGCTCTCCAAGATAATGTAAACCGTTTTAAGATTATTGGGTTATACAAACCCCCAGCTACACGCGATGAAGTTTGTGATCGATCATTGATCACGACAAAGGTTTTCTTGTTTTGCCTTAATGTCTCACAAAAAGCAGCTCCTGCCAAGCCAAAACCAACCACTAGATAATCTACCATTGGGCAAATGTAGTCACAAAACCATAAATTGTTTTATAAAAACAAAAAACCCAATCTTGCGATTGGGTTTTTATATGAATTGGATGTTCATATGGACCTTAATATGCCCACATGTCTTGTTCTTTATCTCTGATCGTTTCTTTTATTCGTTTTGCTTCTAGCAACTGGAACAATGCATTATCAGATATATAGGAATCTATTTCCCTATCTCCCTGTACGTTATCCTCTTTGTAGATAACCGCATTAAACCTACGTGCATTTAGCAACATATCAAAAGATATGGGTTGTGCAGAGTTCTGTTGGTTAAATACCTTTGCCTCATGTAAAATTTCACGGGCATCTGGGTACCATACCCAAAACAATTCTACCATATCTGGGTTATCGTCATCCATGAAGTTAACATCCGGTGCAACCGGTGCAATTCCTAAAAGACGATACTTTAGTTCTCCCTGCCTTTTATCAAAATACCAAATTCCTTTAATATGGTACTCTTCTATATCTGCCGCAGAAATAGTTCTACGAGTAATGTACTCCTCAGAAACCGTTTCTCCTGCATTCATTTGCTCGTACCCATAATCTAGGGTATCGACCATTTGTAAGGCATCCTTTAAATCGTCATACGACCTTTTTTTAGTGAAATAAGAATCTGTATAAGTTTCTAAATCTCCACTCTTTAAATTTTTAATTAGAACATGATATAAAGACCTTCTATCCGGTCCTATATCCATAGTATCCGTAGGATAATATAATGGGAAGTTTACACGCTCATCCAAATCTATGGTTTCCCATAAAGTTTTGGACCAAAGTATATCCCTATCATCTACATAACCATATTCTAAGGGTGCATCGTTATCTACGGCTTTCTGTGCCTCTGTACGAATACCAACCTCTTCAGGTTTCTTGGCATTCAAAACATTTGCCTGGGCCATCATAGATATGGGCAACAAAGTTACCGCCCCGATTACAAAAACATTTTTCCAATTCATGTTTGTTTCACTTTAAAATTAACCGGGCAAGATCAACTTACCCGGTATCATTCCATTTATTTAGTTTGTAATCTCCACAACAACTGGAGATACTTTCTTCAACTTGTAACTTTTATTGTTGGTAATGTATGCTTCAATATCAAATATCTGCACAATATCACCTCTTTTAGCTCGCTGTAACGCAGCTTTTGCCTTGCTGTTCATTTTATTTCCTCTTACAGAAACAGATGGTTGTCCTGGCACTTTAAATTTAAATCCACTAACCGCAAGGTTAAGATCAAAATCAAAATCCTCTAAACCTGCACCGATCGTTGCGATCTCTACGTTTCTTTTAGGAAGCTTAACACTACCTGTCTGCTTACTAATACTACCTTCTGGTCTTGGAATATCCTTGATCCTGAATTCAGATTTAGAAGTTATAGGCTGACCATCTGGCAACGTACCCGAAGCTGTGATCGTAACCGTTCTACCCGTACCTGGGTTCATAACGTATTTACTACCGCTTACCGCTTTTAGACCAGGAGCAGATGCTCTAACCTTATTGTTTGGTATACCTGGTATAGATATTGACATTGGGTTAGCAACACCTCTATACACTACGTTCATTTTATCAGCAGCGATCAAAGCAGCGTTTGGCTTAGATATTGTTGCAAACGAATTGTTTACCTCAACAGGAATTTCTTCACCATCTTGCTTAAAGTAAATTGTACCTTTTACTTCATGATCACCGGCAGAACCAGAGTTGATCAACATTTTAACACCACCGGCCTCTAATTTATAATCAGAACCTTCAGATAATTTTCTACCATCCAACGTTAACTCAGCTCTTACTGGAGTAGAAGAGTTATCCGTTTTACTGATAATAATCTTACCGTCATACTTTTCACCTGCATAGTACGCAGATTTAGTAGCCGCAAGTGATGTAGCAAAGTTCTTTAAAGATACCTGGCTAGTCAACTCACCTTCTAACATGGATTTCAAAGCTGCTTCTTCAGTAACTTTTACATCTGCTTGAAGTGCGGTCAATTTAGCCAATGAAGCTACCAATGGGTAACCTTCATAATGATAGTTGATCCAATCTTGCTTGGTACCGTCTCTTTTTTCAACCTTACCGTTCTCATCTCCTGTCTGGAAACGATCAATAACGGATTGCTTTAACGCTGCAGGTACAATAGAGGCAACTTGATCTCTATAACCTGTAAGGTTGCTCATGAACTTTTTACCTTCTTCGGTTAAGCTTTCTCCTTGGAACAATTTCTGATCTAAATAATCAGACATATCCATACGAGCGTAATCCTTTGGGTCTTCTATACCTTCTGTCATACCAGCTTTAAGTCCTTCTAAATAATCATAATACTCTTGGGAAATTGATTTAATTTTCTGAGCATTTTGATATAACTTGTCATACTTAGCTGCGTCTTCTTCAGCTTTAGTTCCAAGACTTTCCAAGAACGCATTGTTACTTGCTGTAGTCTTTTCGTTAGAAGTCTCTAGCTTTTCATTCATAATACCGAATGCCGCTAGCACCTCTTTACTCATGTTTAACGCCAACATTGCGATGAAGATCAAATACATTAAGTTGACCATCTTCTGACGTGGTGATTGTTTTCCTCCTGCCATGGATTTTTAATTTAGATTTTTAATTAATAATTGATTCGGGTCGGTAAAAATCCAAATTAGTTTTTGCTCATTGCAGATAACATACCACCATATACACCATTCAATGAAGAAAGGTTTGTAGACAAAGATGCCATTTGATCTTTAAGTGCACTTGCATTTTGAACAACTTCTTCGTTAACCGAAGCTTGTCTGCTAGCACTTTCCAATTGTACTTTATAAAGACTGTTCAAAGACTCCATTTGAGCCGCAGCCTGTACCATTTCACTAGAATACTTTTTAGTAGATTCCATTGCATCAACCGTTGGGGCAATACCTTTAGCAGCGCCTTCAAAATTCTTAATGCTACTACCTAAGCTTTCCATAAGATTTGCATCTACACCAGCTTCTTTTAACAAATCATCTAATTTTTTAGATAAAGATGCCTCTGCTTCTTTAACTTCTGCAGCAGCTTGTGCTTTTTTAGGAGCTTTGCTCTCGCCACCAGCTAATTCTGGGTATACTAATGACCAATCTACATCATCGTCTACTGGTTCAAATGCACTGATCGCAAATATAAGAGCCTCTGTAATAAGACCTATTGCTAGAAGAATACCACCGTTTAATGGTCCTAACTCCCAGTGAAGAATTTTAAATAATGCACCAATAATTACAACTGATGCTCCAAGCCCGTAGGCCATGTTAAATAATTTTTTTGTGGATTTTGACTGTGCCATGATTTTAATTTAATTAAGGTTTAAAAAAAGATTTGGTTAAAATTTAATTTTGAATTTATATTAAAACTGTTAAAATTTTTATTTATTGTGTAGAGTCTTCTTCTCCCATATAATCTTGTACGGTCCTGAAACCTATATAACTACGGGCAGAATCTGCATATTCGTAATCCCTGGTACTTACTTGTAAGAAGTAAGCTACATCTTTCCAAGAACCTCCTCTAATAACTTTTCTTGTATTGGACTGATCCCCTCCGTTAGGGTTCATTGTAGATACATAATCATATGCACTTGGATCATAACTAGAGTTTGTCCACTCAGATACGTTACCGGCCATATTGTACATATTAAAGTCATTAGGCTCGTATGATTTGGCCTCTACCGTATATAAAGCTGCATCTGCCGCATAATCTCCTCGTTGAGGCTTAAAATTGGCCATAAAACAACCCGTATCACTAATTACATATGGTCCACCCCAAGGGTAGGTACCTCCTTCAATTCCTCCTCTGGCAGCATATTCCCACTCAGCCTCGGTAGGTAGTCTAAATTGGTTGACAAATTGTCTTCCACGACTTTTATTATCATCATTCTTAAACTTGGTCCTCCAGTTACAAAATGCTTTTGCCTGTTTCCAAGTTATCCCAACTACAGGATAGTCACTATAAGCATCGTGCCAGAAATAATCATTGTGCATTGGTTCGTTATATTAATAAGAGAAATCCCTGATCCATACCGTAGTATCTGGATAAATTTCCACTTCTTCCGTACGGATAAACTCCTTACGGCTTTTGTTTCCTTTGATAGATGCACGTGCTGCTGCTTCTATATCCATCCAGTTGTACTTATATTTCAACTGTTTTACATCTATAGTACGCTGCCCGTTGTAAGACTCCTCTTCTGACAAATAAATACTATCCATAATCTCGGTATAATACTCGTCCGGATATTCTGATGTGTCCCAGATTAAATCCTCATCTTTGTTCAAGGCCCTACCTTCATAACCGGTTTTGCCCATTCCAGAATAATTGTCCAACATATATTTGTCATATACCGAAGACCTAGTTGTATCTGCATCCTTAAATGCATAATCACCTATACCACCTTCTTCTGGACCAATACCTAACTCATCGGCCAAAATGGCCAATTTGGTTCTTACGATAGAATCCTTTACCCATTCTACGAATTGGCGGTATTCACTATTCGTAATTTCGGTATCATCCATATAAAAGGAACGTACCGTAACCGTCTTGGTTGGAGCGTTCAATAATTTTGCCTGGTCTTCTTCACTTTTACCCATAATGAAAGAACCTCTTGGGATAAGTTCCATTCCATATGGTTTTTCGGGGTACCACTTTTTTCCCTGGACTCCAGTTAGCTCACCTTTCTGTTTAGACCCACAACTTGTGAGTAAAAAAACAAACGCTATAGAGGATAACAATAGCTTCTTCATACTTTAGGTTAAATTTCGATTATGGTTTAACTATAGAATACAATGGTTTATTCTAACATCTAAAACTATGTTTTAAATAAAATATTGTATTAAAGTCTTTTAATGCTTTAAAAATATTCTAGATCAATTAAAGCCTTTCTTATAGGCCTTGTACCACCTTTCCGGAATCTGTTGATTACATGCATCTAAATAATCCTTCTCGGTGCATGGTAATAACGCAGGTGTATGACCTTTAGTATGTGAAGTGTAAATAGATGGTACTTCTGTCCACCATCTTTCTGTTAATAAACTTTTGTAAAAGACCAATTCTTCGTCCTCGCTAGGTACATTGTACTTGACAAAGTCGTCTGATTTTGAGTAGGGAGACTCCTTGATCCTATAATTGACCCCTTCTATAAAGTACCAAATTATCTGGGCTATCAGCTGTTGGGACTGGACATTATTGTCCATTTCATAAATGCCAAAAACAGAAACCTTGTCACTAAGACCGGCATAACGTGCAATTGCGCATATCTCGCGACCGTCAAATCCATTTGGAGAAAAATTGGCCGAATGAGATAATTCACTGGCCTTAACGGCACGCATATCCAAACTTACCATATGGGCATTTCTCAATACCGGTTCTGCCAACGTTAGGTCATTGGCAACCTCTCCCAATCTATAGGCATCAAAAAAAAGACGTTCCATTAAATCAATTTCCTCTTGGGCATTGAAATAACCTTGGTAACCAATATTTGAAAAATTAAATAGATTATTGGGCTTATCCGTAATGATCTTACTCATATACGAATGGGAAGAAATCAATTCATCATCAATGCCAAAATCAAAACGACTGTCTATGGCTACTAAATTGATCATATCCCTAATACCATCAAAAGCCCTGTATGCAGGGTAGGTAATATCTTGGGTAGCACCAAGTACAATTGGTATTATTTGCTCTTCCAATAAGCCTGCAACCACTTCCTTTACTACAAAATAGGTATCTTCTACCGTAGCGCCCTCCTCTATATCTCCTAAATCTACCAAAGAGGCGTTCCAATTACCTACCAAAAGTTTGTACAACTGTAAGCGTATACTGGAAACATCTAACTTTTCATGCTTTTTTTCATAGGCATTCCTAGACTCCCGTACCCCCAAAAATGCTACAGTTGCGTTCGCCAATACGGGCAAGCCGTCATTTTCTGTATGTATATAGGTATTTTTACCAATGGCTTGGTTGGGCAGTAATTCATTATGGGCCAAAACTTTGTCCTCAACCGGAACTAAAAAATCAAAGGCCATGTAGTAATTGTTATTTTAGGTTGTGTCTTTGGTGAACTGTTCTAATCGTCATGAAAAATACTACTATTTCCATGAAATAAATATTATTTTTTTGGTTTTGCCTTAGGCTTTGCTTTTGCTCTAGTTTTCTTTTTAGGTGTTTTTTGCTCAATTAATTTTTGAGCTTCCTCCAAGGTAATCTTTGTAGCGTCAACCGTCTTTGCCAGTTCTACCTTTATTTTGCCCTTAATTACATTATGACGTCCCCAGCGTGCTTTTTCTACCCGTATTCCTTCTTCTTCCCAATTATGGACCACTTTATCTATCTCCTTTTGCTTTTTGGTCTCGATCAACTCAACTATATCCTCTTTGGAAAGATTATCAAAATCATATTTTTTGTTCACATTTATGAACATTCCGTTCCATTTTATGAACGGACCAAACCTACCAACTCCTTTGGTAACCTCTTTTTCTTCGTACATAGCAATAGGTGCATCTGCCTTTTGCTTGGCAACAATTAACTCTATTGCCCTATCCATTTCAATTTCAAAGGCACTCTCCCCTTTATCCATAGAAATGAATTTATCACCAAATTTTACGTACGGTCCAAACCTACCTACATTGGCCAATACCTCTTCCCCCTCGTAAACCCCTAATTTTCTAGGTAATTTAAACAAATCCATTGCCTCTTCATAAGTAATGGTATTCAAGGATTGTTCTGGCAACAAACTTGCAAATGTTGGTTTTTCCTCATCATCTACAGTACCAATTTGTACCATTGGTCCAAATCTTCCCAATCTTACAGAAACCTGTTTTCCTGTTTTAGGGTCTTTTCCCAATATTCTTTCTCCACTGGCGCGATCGGCATTTTCCTCAACATCCAATACATTGGGATGAAAGTCCTTATAGAACTCTTTCATCATTTTTTTCCAGTCTTCATCACCAGATGCAATTTCATCAAAATCTTCCTCTACTTGTGCCGTAAAGTTATAATCAAGGATATTTGCAAAATTACTGACCAAGAAATCGGTAACGATCATACCTATATCCGTAGGTACCATTTTACCTTTTTCTGACCCCACATTTTCGGTCAAATTCTTTTCCTGTATCGTATCGGCCTCCAATATAAGTTGCTGATATTTGCGTTCAGTACCTTCTACTGTTCCTTTTTCAACGTAACCCCTGTTAAGAATGGTAGAGATCGTTGGTGCATAAGTAGACGGTCTACCAATACCCAATTCTTCCAATTTCTTCACCAAAGAGGCTTCTGTAAATCTATACGGAGGCCTGGTAAAGCGTTCTGTAGCCGAAATAAAATTATTCAACAATGGCTCACCTTCTTTCATGGCCGGCAACATACCTTCCTGTTCTTCGGCAACGTCTTCATCATCTACACCTTCCATGTAGACTTTCAAGAACCCATCAAACTTAATTACCTCACCATTTGCCGTAAATTCTTCTGAATGTTTATTTGCTTTGATCTTAACATTGGTGCGTTCCAACTTCGCATCGCTCATTTGAGAGGCTACGGTACGCTTCCATATTAAATCATATAGCTTAGACTGATCACGTTCCAAGGAAGGAGATTGGTTTCCCATATCCGTAGGTCTAATAGCCTCATGAGCCTCTTGCGCTCCTTTAGACTTACCTACAAAATTCCTGGTCTCGCTATACTCTTTTCCATAATTCTTTATAATAGCTTCCTTTGCAGAGGCCAATGCTTCGTTAGATAGGTTTACACTATCTGTCCTCATATAGGTAATAAGACCCGCTTCATATAAACGTTGTGCTACCTGCATGGTCCTACCCACAGAAAAATATAACTTCCTGGAGGCTTCTTGCTGTAGGGTGGATGTTGTAAACGGTGCCGAAGGCGATTTCTTTGCCGGTTTTTTATCTAATTTACTTACAGAGAAGTCTGCTGAGATATTTTTCTCTAAAAATGCCTTGGCTTCTTTTTCCGACGCAAAGGTCTTATTTAATTTGGCAGAAAAAACACTACCTGCCTCTGTTTTAAATTCTGCCGCTATCTTGAAGGATGCTTGGGGCTTAAATGCCTCAATATCTCTTTCTCTCTCTACAATTAACCTTACCGCTACAGATTGTACACGACCGGCAGAAAGCCCCGGTTTAATTTTTTTCCAAAGTACAGGTGATAATTGATACCCTACCAAACGGTCCAAAACCCGCCTGGCCTGTTGTGCATTTACCAGGTTAAAATTAATCTCGCGCGGATTTTCTATGGCCTTTTGAATAGCTGCCTTGGTGACCGAGTTAAAGACGATTCTCTTGGTTTTCTTTTTATCAAGACCCAATTCCTCTGCCAAATGCCACGAAATAGCCTCTCCTTCCCGGTCCTCATCACTTGCAAGCCAGATAGTTTCTGCTTTGTCCGCTAATGCCTTAAGTTTTTTGACCAAGGTTTTCTTATCCTTATCAACTATGTATTTTGGAGTGAAATCATTATCGACATCCACGCCCAACTCCTTAGAGGGTAAATCCGCAATGTGACCAAAGCTTGATTCTACCTTAAAATCTTTTCCTAAAAACTTCTCAATAGTCTTGGCCTTTGCAGGAGACTCAACAATTACTAAATTTTTCGCCATCAACCTTGTTTATAGCTACAAATGTATACTAAAATTTAAACTTTGGAATTTCAAACATTTATTTCTTCCTGTTATTTACTAGAACTTTGGCCATAAATTCATTTTTTTCATATTTAAAAAAATTTAAGTGAATTCAGCATAACCGTAATATTTTGCCGCCAACTACCAATATCTAATTAAAACCCATAAAAAAAAGGAAGCTAAAAAACTTCCTTTTACCTACGCTAAATTTCCAATACCATTAGAGTTCCAATGTACTTAACAACCTAATATCATTATCTAAATATTCATATTGATATAAAGTTCCTTCCCCGATCATCAACAAGGACGATGACAACGGAATTACGTCATATGCCACAATATCCTCAAAAGTGTTTACTAATGTAATGTTGGGTGTATTGCTCTTGTCATAAACTTTTAAACCTGCACTGCCATCACACACAAATAAAATATCTCCTTTTATTCCTAACCCATTAGGACCATGCATAGGATAAATTACTTTTAACTCAGGTTTTTTTAAATTGGAAACATCAACAATATAGAGTCCGCTTTCTGTATTGCCGCAAAAGTTTCCACCTTTTAGGGTAACATAGGCATAATCCCCATCAACAACTACCGGATCGCAAGCGGTACCATGTCTAAATTCTGAAATAAACTCCGGTTTTTCAGGATTTTTTATCCCGTAAATATACATGCCCTGAGAACCTCCAATAAAAAGTATATCACCTTGACTATAAATGGTTTCAATATCCCAAGCTACCTGTACATCATCCAACACCTTTACATTTTCCACATCAGTAATATCAAATATGTTAATATCACTATAATCCACAACATATAAATAATCGCCTATTATTTTAAATCGCGCCAAAGAACCACCCTGCCCAGTAGTTGGTGACTGATTACCAAAATTTTCGGCTACATCTGCAAAAACACACTCATTACATTCATACCTGGCTTCATATTCCTTTACAGGGCGCCTTTCTGTATTTACCTCCCAACCAACTACAATATCTTTATCATAGTCAATATCTCCGTATTCATAAAAATCGGCCTGTGGAAATTCCGTATTGACCATCCAGACATCATTGTTATAAATGGCATTTACAATACGGCTTGTTACGGTGATATTATTTATATCCGATATATCAAAAATTACCAAATCACCATAGCTATCCGCATAGATTTTATCGTTTTTAATAGATATATCATTATTACCTTCCAATTTAATGAATGCGATACTTACAGGGTTTGATGGATTTTGGTTATCAATAACATGAAAACCCTGATTTACATCATTGACGAAAATATAATCTCCATAAGCATATATCTTACCGGAGGACACAATTGGTACAGGCTCCGTAACCGATACGGCCTCTGCCTTAAATGAAACGGCATCTTGCACAATAGGCCTTGCCACTAAATATTCTTCATATGGCCCGTCATCATCACAAGACACTAAAGCAATAGATGCAACTACACACAAAACGAAATAAAAATTTCTCATGGTTTTATAAATTTAAACGGTTGTACCCTATAGATTAAAATAACCGCTAATAGTTGCGTTATCAACAGGTTAAATTTATATTAACTCATTAAAACCTACTCCGTCTTTATACATAAAATATGTGGGAACCTTACTGAACATAGCTGTAAAAAAAATACCCACACAACATAACAATATACCTACTTCCGCAACTATACCAGAAACCAAAATCAAAAGAAAAATGATCAGCCAATTTTTATTTCCCAAGACAAAGCTTGCCTTGACCATTTCCATTGCCGACAAGTCATTTGAAAAGGCCAAAAATGCAGGCAACAATGAAAGTGGAACAATTACATAAAACAAACCAACACCACACGCCAGCATACCCAAAATTGCGATCCCCAATAGATATAGGGACAAAATAAAGACTTTACCTATTCTGCCCTCCCTGAAAAAATAAAAATAATCATCTACACCACCTTCCTCATAATCCTTTTGCTTACAAATTCTCAAAAAAGCTGCATTGATGGCCAAACTAAAGGTACACGCCCCTATTAAAACAATGGGTGCCAATATACCCATAGCAACGGCTACCATAGGTGGCAACTCATTGTGTTCCATGGCATACGGATCGGTAATTCCTACGGCAATCATGGGTATATATAAGATAATATAAAAAGGCAGTATCACTAAAAAAGAAAGTATTAAGGTAATAAAGCCTTGTACCCAAACTTTTTTAAACAATTCTATGGATCTATTGAATATGTTCCCAAATTCCAAGTTGGGCCTTGATTTTATTTCTGATATCTTACTTTCCACATTCATGACTTAACTAGCTATTAGGTGATTAACAAATTTATATTATTAACTATAGCAAAGCTTAAAAATACCCTAAATAAGTATGTCAACTTGTCATATTTTTGATTATAATGGTATCTTTGCCTCCCTAATATTTTTGTGAAGTAATTAGTAGAATGGAGAAAACCATAGATGAAAAGTTGCAAGGTACCACGTTAAACGTAGCAACTAGAAAAGAGAATACACGCAACTTATTTATAGAGAGTTATGGTTGTGCAATGAACTTTGCAGATAGTGAAGTCGTTGCATCTATCCTGGCCAATGAAGGCTTTAATACTACACACGTATTGGAAGATGCAGATTTGGTACTTGTAAATACATGTTCTATTAGAGACAAGGCAGAACAGACCATTCGCAAAAGGCTAACTGAATACAACAAGGTAAAAAAATCTAGACCGCATTTAAAAGTTGGTGTACTTGGCTGTATGGCAGAACGCCTAAAAGACAAACTTTTAGATGAGGAAAAAATAGTGGACATGGTAGTAGGGCCAGATGCCTACAAGGATTTGCCCAACCTTATTAAGGAAGTAGATTCTGGTAGAGATGCCGTAAACGTTATTCTCTCCAAAGATGAAACCTATGGTGATATTGCCCCTGTACGGCTAAATACAAATGGTGTAACTGCCTTTGTTTCCATCACCAGAGGGTGTGATAACATGTGTACATTTTGTGTGGTGCCCTTTACCAGGGGCCGTGAACGTAGCCGCGACCCACAATCTGTCTTAGCCGAAGTCAATGAACTTTGGGAAAAAGGATTTAAGGAAATAACCTTATTGGGGCAGAATGTTGATAGTTATCTATGGTATGGTGGCGGACTCAAGAAGAATTTTGAAAATGCTTCCGATATGCAAAAAGCCACTGCAATCAATTTTTCCAAACTATTGGAGATGGTAGCTTTGGCACAACCAAAAATGCGCATTAGGTTTTCCACTTCCAATCCGCAGGACATGACGCTGGATGTGATTAAAACCATGGCCAAATACAAGAATATATGCAATCATATTCATTTACCGGTACAGAGCGGTAGTAACCGTATTTTAAAGGAAATGAACAGGCTACATACCATAGAGGAGTATTTTGAACTCATTGATAACATAAGGGAATTAATACCGGATTGTGCCATTTCACAAGATATTATTTCAGGTTTCCCTACAGAAACGGAAGAAGACCACGCAGCAACACTAAAAGCCCTGGAATACGTTAAGTATGATTTTGGGTACATGTACGCCTATTCCGAGAGACCCGGTACGTTGGCAGGAAGAAAAATGGAGGACGATGTGCCCGAAGCCACCAAGAAAAGACGCCTGTCCGAAATAATAGCATTGCAAAGGGAGCATTGCCAATTTAGGACGGAAAAACATGTGGGCAAAATACAAGAAGTCTTAATTGAAGGAACGTCAAAAAAATCCGAAAAGGAATGGAGAGGAAGAAATTCTCAAAGTACGGTGGTGGTATTTCCTAAAGAGCATTACAAAGTAGGTAATTTTGTCAATGTTAAAATTCATGATTGCACTTCCGCTACCTTAAAAGGTACCGCAGTGGGTTATTCTGAAAACAATTAAATTAGCACAGAGCCATTTTCTATGGAAAGTATACAGAGTATAAAACAACGTTTTGAAATCATTGGTCAAGATGCAAAGCTCAATAGGGCATTGGAAAAGGCCATGCAGGTTGCCATAACCGATATTTCTGTTTTGGTTACCGGTGAAAGCGGGGTCGGTAAAGAGGCCATCCCCAAAATTATTCATTCCTTGTCCCATAGAAAGCATGCTAAATATATAGCGGTCAACTGTGGCGCCATACCGGAAGGCACCATAGACAGTGAACTTTTTGGTCATGAGAAAGGAGCGTTCACCGGAGCCACACAGACTAGGAGCGGTTATTTTGAAGTAGCGGACGGCGGAACCATTTTTTTAGATGAAGTAGGTGAATTACCGTTGACCACCCAAGTAAGATTATTACGGGTCTTGGAAAATGGTGAATTTTTAAAAGTGGGGTCTTCCCAAGTTCAAAAAACAGATGTTCGTATTGTAGCGGCTACAAACGTGAATATGTTTGAGGCTATCAAGAAAGAGCGGTTTAGAGAAGACCTATATTATCGCTTGAGCACCGTAGAAATCAACATACCTCCTTTACGTGATCGTCAAGGAGATGTTCATTTATTGTTCAGAAAATTTGCGTCGGACTTCAGTCAAAAATATAAGATGCCTACCATTAGGTTAGATGAGCAAGCGGTGTCCTTACTTAATAAATATAGATGGCCAGGAAACATAAGGCAGCTTCGTAATATAGCGGAACAAATATCCGTTTTGGAGGAAAACAGGTCAATTTCCGCGGCCACCTTGAACGGATACCTACCCAATAATACAGGTACTAATTTACCCGCAGTAGTCTCCAGCCCTAAAGCAGAAAGTGATTTTAGCAACGAAAGGGAGATTTTATATAAAGTCTTGTTCGATATGAAAGGTGATTTGAACGACCTTAAAAAATTGACCATGGAATTGTTGAAAAACAACGATTCACAAAAAGTCCAAAAGGACAATGAAAACTTGATCCGAAAAATTTACGGTAATGATGATGACGAGGAAATAGACCTTGAGCAGGACCCACAAGAAGAAACCAACTTAAATGTATTGCATTTACCGGAACCAAAGGAGGAACATATTCTAACCTCAGACGCCTATGAGGACAAGTATCATTTTGCCGAGGAGATTGAGGAAGAAGAAACCTTGTCACTACAGGAGAAAGAAGTAGAATTGATCAAGAAATCCTTGGAACGCAACCGTGGTAAAAGAAAAGCTGCAGCAGCAGAATTGGGCATTTCAGAAAGAACGCTCTATAGAAAAATTAAACAGTACGATCTTTAGAACTTATGAATATAATCGCTACAAAACATCTTAAAAAGGCCATCCTATATATCCTGCCCCTTCTAATATTTATAGGTTGCGGAGTCTATAATTTTACAGGAGGTAACGTTGGTGAAGCCAAAACGTTCCAAGTCAATTATTTCCAGAATTACGCCACCCAAAGTCCGGGTTCTACATTTGAGCCGGGCGTGGATAGGGATTTTACCTTGGCATTGCAAGACAGAATTATGAACCAAACAAGTCTGGATTTAATCACAAATGGCAATCCAGATTTGTTATATGAAGGAGAAATCACCGAATATAAAATTTCACCTATGTCTGCCACCGCACAACAAACCGCAGCACAGAACAGACTTTCTATGCGCGTTAAGGTTAGGTTTTATAACCGATTAAAAGAAGATGCCGCATTTGACCAAAGTTTTTCGTTCTTTTATGATTATCCTGCTGACGTACAATTGGCATCTATAAAGAGTGAAGCGCACGAAGTGATTTTTGAACGACTTACACAAGATATTTTTAACGCGTCTTTGGCAGATTGGTAACCGTATGAACGTAAAGGATTTTACATATTTTCTAGAACACCCTACCAAAGTGGTAGAACCTATCCACACCAAACATCTAGAAGATATCATTGAAGAATACCCTTATTTTCAAGCAGCCCGAGCCCTACACCTAAAAGGACTTAAAAACCTCAACAGCTATAAATACAACAAAGCGTTAAAGACCACTGCGGCCTTTACCACCGATCGTGATGTCCTTTTTGAGTTTATCACCTCAAAGGATTTTTTGCAGTATGATATTCCGGAAACCGTTACCCCGGCCAAGACAGAAACCAAAGAGGCACCTGCCGAGGAACAGACCGCCCCTTTAATTGAAAAATCTGAGGATAAGCCCTTACCGCAGGACACCGAAGATGCAGAGCATATATTGGACCCAGAACTGTTCCAATCCAAACCTTCAACTATTACAGAAGAAGAGGAAGCTTTGGATATTGGCAAGCCCCTAACGTTCAATGAAAAGGAAAAATACTCTTTTTCAGAATGGTTGAGCCTTGCCTCTAAAAAACCAGAAAGTTCCACTACCGCTGATCAAGACAACTCAGTGGACAAGGTCAAAAAAGCATCTGAAGAAGAAGCAAAACCCGTAAAGAAATTAGACGCCGTAAAAAAGAAGAAATTTGATCGTATAGACAAGTTTATCGCCAGTAACCCAAAAATAGACCCAACGGAACAAAAAGGCACTAAACTTGATATTTCCAACTCTATAAAAATCAATAAGAACGAGCTAATGACTGAAACTCTGGCAAGGGTGTATCTGGAACAAAAGAAGTACAAAAAAGCTATACAGGCCTATAAAATTTTAAGTTTGAAATATCCGGAAAAAAGTAGTTTCTTTGCAGACCGAATTAAGGCAGTAGAAAAAATACAAAAAGATAATAAATTATAAAGGATGAGTACATTTTCAATATTTTTAATCCTTATCATCGTCGTTTGCTTGTTATTAGTGTTGGTGATTATGGTACAGAACCCAAAAGGTGGCGGACTTTCCTCTTCTTTTGGTGGTGGTGGAACGCAGATTGCAGGCGGTGTTAAAAAAACAGGAGACTTTTTAGATAAAAGTACTTGGACTTTGGCCGGATTGCTAATCGTTCTTATTCTTGCATCGAACATTGCACTTAAAGGTAATTTTGGCACATCGGATTCTAAATTATTACAAGGAGACGATATTGAAACCATAGTTCCTGAAACATTACCTGAAGAGGTTGCACCGGTTGAAACAGAGCAGGTGACGCCTACGGACAGTTTATAATAGAAAAGACAATTATATTTAAATGCCAGCTCTGACAAGCTGGCATTTTTTGTTTACAATTTGTCAGTAAAAAGGCAATGGCATAATTTCTGCCTATAGAGACGTACACAAGTTAAAAATCAATTTAAAATTTAATAATTATGGCTAAAGTTAATATCAAACCATTGGCAGACAGAGTACTTATTGAGCCAATGGCCGCTGAGACTAAAACTGCGTCTGGGCTTTACATTCCTGACACCGCTAAAGAGAAACCACAAAAAGGTAAAGTAGTTGCCGTGGGACCAGGAACTAACGATGACAAAGTTACCGTTAAGGTTGGTGATACCGTACTTTACGGAAAATATGCCGGGACCGAACTTAAGTTGGAAGGAACCGATTATTTGATGATGAGAGAAAGCGATATCCTTGCTATCATCTAAAATTTCCTAGAATCGATTATTACAGATTGTTTTAAAGTAAAAGAAATTTAAACCATTATCTTACTTATTATGGCGCTAGCTACAATAAGTAAGAACTAAAAACTAAAATCCATAAAAATGGCAAAAGACATAAAATTTGACATAGATGCAAGAGACGGCCTTAAAAAAGGTGTTGATGCATTGGCAAATGCAGTAAAGGTAACTTTAGGCCCAAAAGGTAGAAATGTAATTATTAGTAAATCATTTGGTGCTCCGCAAGTAACCAAGGATGGTGTTACCGTTGCAAAAGAAATTGAATTAGAGAACCCATTAGAGAATATGGGCGCGCAAATGGTTAAGGAAGTTGCTTCCAAAACCAATGATTTAGCTGGTGACGGTACTACTACCGCTACCGTTCTTGCACAGGCAATCGTAAAAGAAGGCTTAAAGAACGTTGCAGCAGGCGCAAACCCAATGGACCTAAAAAGAGGTATTGACAAAGCAGTTGAAGCTATCGTTGCAGATTTGGCAAAACAAGCCAAGAAAGTGGGCGATTCTTCCGAAAAAATTAAACAAGTTGCTTCTATCTCCGCTAACAACGACGAAACTATTGGTGACTTGATCGCTCAAGCTTTTGGTAAAGTTGGTAAAGAAGGTGTAATTACCGTTGAAGAGGCTAAAGGAACCGATACTTATGTTGACGTTGTTGAAGGTATGCAGTTTGACAGAGGTTACCTTTCTCCATACTTCGTTACCGATTCAGAAAAAATGGTTTCTGAGCTAGAAAATCCATACATCTTATTGTTCGACAAGAAAATATCTTCAATGAAAGATTTATTACCGGTATTAGAGCCTGTTGCTCAGTCTGGTAAACCTTTATTGATCATTGCAGAAGATGTTGATGGTGAAGCTTTAGCTACATTAGTAGTGAACAAGTTAAGAGGTTCTTTAAAAATTGCAGCTGTTAAGGCTCCAGGATTTGGAGACAGAAGAAAGGCAATGTTAGAAGATATCGCCATCTTAACCGGTGGTACCGTTATTTCCGAAGAAAGAGGTTTCTCTTTAGATAACACTACTTTAGATATGTTAGGTACTTGTGAGAAAGTACAGATAGACAAAGACAATACAACGATCGTTAACGGTGGTGGTGTTGCAAAAGATATCAAAACAAGAGTTAACCAGATCAAATCTCAAATAGAGACAACTACTTCTGATTACGATAAGGAAAAACTTCAAGAGCGTTTGGCTAAATTGGCCGGTGGTGTTGCCGTACTTTACGTAGGTGCTGCTTCTGAAGTTGAAATGAAGGAGAAGAAAGACAGAGTTGATGATGCATTGCATGCAACAAGAGCTGCCGTTGAAGAAGGTATCGTTGCCGGTGGTGGTGTTGCTTTGGTAAGAGCTAAGTCTGTTCTATCTAAAGTTTCTACAGAAAATGAAGATGAGGCCACAGGTTTACAGATCGTTGCCCGTGCTATTGAGGCCCCTTTAAGAACTATCGTTTCTAACGCTGGTGGTGAAGGGTCTGTTGTTATCGCTAAAATATTGGAAGGTAAGGGCGATTACGGATACGATGCTAAATCTGAAAAGTATGTTGAGATGATGAAAGCAGGTATTATTGATCCTAAGAAAGTAACTAGAGTAGCATTGGAAAATGCAGCTTCTGTTTCTGGTATGATCTTAACTACCGAATGTGCTTTAACCGACATTAAAGAAGATGCTCCGGCAATGCCTCCTATGGGTGGCGGTGGCGGAATGCCAGGCATGATGTAGTGGCAAGCCGCCACAGGCAATTATTAGCTTGTTTGCGGACATTCATAAAATTTAAAGCTGCACTTGAAAATTTCAAGTGCAGCTTTTTTTATACGTATACCAACAAAAAAACCACCTTCTTTATTTACAGAAGGTGGTTTTCATGTCCAAACAGCATAGCCTTCTAAAGGCCGTAACTTAACTACTTCTTTCTAGGAGCAGCTTTTGGAGCAGCCTTTTTACCAGCTTTTGCCGGTGCAGGCTTCGCAGCTGGTTTCCCCGCTGATTTTGTTTGTGCCATTGCTATAGAATTTAAGATAAATCTATAGCTAATGTATTTCAGATATTGATCCGTGATATTCTTATTGGCAAAATATTAACTAAACTATTTCACCCCATTACATCAATTAAAAAATAAGCTTAAAGCTTAATCTAATTACTCCGCATCCTAATGATGTACGCCGTCATCAGTATTGTCTTCCCTATACTTGCAACAAGGATGAACACTATTATAAGCTTCCTCTGTTGCCTTTAGTTCTTTGGTATCATGACCAACGGCAACTATAGCCGTTTTGATTTTCATGGCATCGGTCTTACGCTCATCCATAATAATATCCAATTGATGTGTAGGTATACTCCAATTTGCGTATTTCACTCCTTTTACATTCAAGGCAGCTTCCTCAATTCGTTCTTTACACATGGCGCATTTGCCATTGACATCAAAGGTCATTTTCTTGTTCTTCTCTTGCGCAAAGGTTACTACAGTAATTAACATCATTGCAATGGATAAAATCGTTGTTTTCATTATATCTGTATTTATTGTCATGTATTAAATTTTAAATCGGAAGCCCGCATAAAACATTCTTCCCATTATGGGTGCGAACACTATTGTAGTATCAAAATTTGGACCAAAGGGATCATTAGCGCCTAAAACAGGATTGTCTTGCTGTACTTCAGATAGGTTTTCACCACCTAAATATACCTCTACATTTTTTGAAAATACTTTGGTTATTTGAGCATTCATAAGGCTGTAAGGTGACGAATACTCCCCTAACCTATATTGCTCGGGATTACTACTTGTATCTGGCAATCGTTTCTCTCCTACGCTATGCAAAGTATAATCCAATTTCCATTGCGAACCATTCTCCTTAGCCTCTGTTTCATATCCTAAATTAACAAAAAATCGATGTTGTGCCAGTAATGGTTTTTGAAGGTTTCCGCTATTATAATCTGTTGAAACATCATAGAATTTATATGACGTTCTTAAATTCAACCTACTTAACAACTCATAATTTACCTCAACTTGAAAACTTTTTGCACTACTGTCCCCATCCAAGTTATAAAAAGAAACTTCTTGAGGATTTTCCCAATCTACCACTACTTGATTTTTAAAATCGGTGATGTAGTAATCCAAGGTAATATCTCCTTTTCTATTCAAAAAATTAAACCCTTGTAAAAAGCTAACTCCATAGTTCCAGGCATCTTCTGGCTCTAAACCATAAACCTCCCCATCTGTACTTGCAATATTGATTGTTCTGGCAGAGCCAAATAATTGCTGATTCTCGGCAAAAATATTAGCAGCTCTTTTACCTCTACCGAAAGAACCTCGCAAACTCCCTTTCTCCCAAGGTGTATACCTAATATGGAATCTGGGCGTAATAAAAGTTCCCAATCTATTATGATTATCTACTCGCAAACCTGCAGTAAGACTCACTTTCTCTAAATTCTCATAACTATACTCCATAAAGGCCCCAACAGACCTATCTACCCTTGAATAGTCCGTTGAAGATACCATTTCATCATAACCGTCATACGCAAAGGTAATTCCCGTTTTAAACTTATTTCTGGTATCTCCAATAATGGAGTTGAAAATTAAGTTGCTGTACAAACTTTCATGGTTGATATCATAGGCTCTAAACCCAAAATAAGAGTCTTGTTTATGCAAACTATACGATGTCTGAAACCCTAAGCTTTGAAAGGGTAATTCTGGAAAAACATAGCCCAGTTTTAAAGAGGTATCAAAACGACGGGTATCAATTTCACTACCCCAGGCGTTAGTGGTAAACTTATCCGTATCAGGATTAAAATCTACTTGGCCCACTTGTTTTTCATCGTTTAGAAAACGAACATTAAAGAAACTTACCCATCCTTTTTCGGTGTCTTGATATTGCCAGCGGTTCATCACATTTATTTGGTCTGCCAAAGGGGCATCTAAAAATCCGTCATTGTTATTATCTTCTTTTTGGGTTCTTTTATTACCATGTATATAAAGTCCGGTACTCCATTTATCGGTCAATTTACGATTGAAGTGCGTATTGAGCTCATACCGTCCGTTCTGGTTGGCATAACCATTTACAAAAACAGCTTTATCGGTCAATGGTTTTACCAGCTCGGTATTGATTTGACCAGAGATACTTTCATAGCCATTAACCACACTACCCGCTCCTTTTGTAATTTGAATACTTTCTATCCACGTACCGGGAGTAAACGTTAGTCCGTATGCCTGTGATGCCCCGCGAACCATAGGAATATTCTCTTGGGTTATCAATAAATAAGGACTGGTTAACCCCAGCATTTCAATTTGCTTTGTACCTGTTAATCCGTCTGAAAGATTTACATCAATTGCCGGATTGGTTTCAAAGCTTTCTGCCAAATTACAGCAAGCCGCCTTTAAAAGTTCATCACTATTTACGGTAATCACATTCTGTGGACTAAAATAGGTCTTCTGTATAGCATCACGCTTTTGCTGTACAACAACCTCATCTAATTCATTCGATGATTTCAAAACAATTCGGATAGTTTTAGGCTCATTAATCGTTAAGGTATCCGATTGAAAACCTACATAACTAATTATTAATGTATTGAATTCCCTTAAATACGGAATAGAAAATTCACCGTCATATTTGGTGACCACACCCGTTTGGGAGTCTTGCCAGTAAACGCTGGCACCAGATAATCCTATAGCATTTGCACCTTCGGAATCCAATACAACCCCCTCTACTTTTTCTTGTGAAAAGCCAAAAAGGGGCAGCATTGCCGTTATTAAGAGTATTAAAAATTTATTCATCTAGTTTCTTGTTCTATTTATGCAGCCTATTTTATCAATCAATTTTTGCAGCCCTTAAGCGTAGGGCATTCGCTATAACAGAAACTGAACTAAAACTCATAGCCAAGGCAGCTATCATTGGGGAAAGCAGTAATCCAAATATTGGATATAATACTCCGGCAGCAATTGGAATACCCACGGTATTATATATTAATGCAAAAAACAAATTCTGTTTTATGTTCTTCATTACTGCATTACTAAGTTTATACGCCTTTACAATACCATGTAAATCCCCTTTCACCAATGTAACGGAAGCACTTTCAATTGCGACATCCGTTCCTGTTCCCATAGCGATACCTACATCGCTTTTTGCCAATGCAGGGGCGTCATTTATACCATCGCCCGCAACAGCTACTATTTTACCTTTAGCCTGTAAACGCTCTACCTCCGCAAGCTTATCTTGCGGTAACATTCCCGCTTTAAAATCTGCCAAATTTAATTGGTCCGCCACAGCTTTTGCAGTATCAAAATGATCACCGGTCAACATAATAACGGCAATACCTGCTTCTTGAAGCGCCTTAATTGCTTTTTCACTGGTTTCCTTAATTCTATCACCAATGGACACAAAACCTACGGCCTCGTTATCTATAGCCAGATAAGACACCGTTTTTCCTTGCTTTTGATGAGCCGTAACCACAACTTGTAAATTTTCTGGAATGGTCACCTTTGCATTGGTCATCATTTTGTCATTACCCAATGCAATGGACTTTCCGCCTATAGTACCCATTACCCCCATGCCAGTAATAGTATCAAAGTCATCAACCTTTAAAATAGATACATTGTTATCCTTCCCGTATTTCACCGTTGCATCTGCCAAAGGGTGCTCACTTAGTTGATTTAAGGAAACTATATATTGCAATACCTTTTCCGAATCTACAACGGCTATGCTTCCTATTTTTTCTATGGATGGTTTTCCTTCCGTGATGGTTCCGGTTTTATCTATTACGAGCGTATCAACCTTGTCCATACGCTCAAGAGCTTCTGCATTCTTTATTAAGACTCCGGACTGCGCACCTTTGCCCACACCTACCATTACGGACATTGGTGTAGCCAAACCTAAAGCGCACGGGCAGGCAATAATCAATACTGCAATGGCATTTACCAAGGCATAGACATACGCCGGATCCGGCCCGTAAATAACCCAAATAACAAAGGTTACAATGGAAACAAACACCACTGCCGGAACAAAATAACTTGAAATCTTATCTGCGAGTTTTTGAATGGGAGCCTGACTACGACTAGCCTTGTTCACCATTTCTATGATTTGTGACAATAAGGTTTCTGACCCCACTTTCTCGGCAGTCATAACAAATGACCGTTTTCCGTTTATTGTTCCAGAATGCACTTGGTCTCCAACCACTTTTTGCACCGGAACGGGCTCTCCAGTTATCATAGATTCATCTACCGTGCTTTCCCCTTCTTTTACAATGCCGTCTACCGGTATTTTCTCACCTGGTTTTACCCTGAGCAAGTCACCTTTATTAATATCATCTATGGCAATTTTTTCCTCATTACCATCTGTAATACGTACTGCTGTGTTTGGCGCTAACTTTAAAAGCTCTTTTACTGCGGAATTGGTTTTTCGGTGCGCTCGAGCCTCTAACAATTGACCAAAAAGTACCAAGGTGAGAATTACCGTTGCCGCCTCAAAATAAACGTGAACCGTACCATGGTCCGTTTTAAATTGCGATGGAAAAAAATCGGGCACCAAAATGGCAAAAACACTAAACAACCATGCCACGCCAGCACCGATCCCGATCAATGTAAACATGTTTAAATTCCATGTTTTTACAGAACGATAAGCGCGCTCAAAGAACATCCATGTTGCATAAAAAACTACAGGAATAGATAATGCAAACTGCACCCAATTCCAATGTTTTAGAGACAATACCTTTTGTAAGGGATTACCCGGAATCATTTCTGACATTGCAATTAGAAAAATGGGCAGTGTAAAACCTAGCGCTATTTTAAATTTGTCCAGCAGTTTCCTATAACTCTTTTCTTCAGCTGAAATATCTGCTTGCTTGGGAACCAGGTCCATACCACAAATAGGACAATCACCAGGTTCGCTGTGAATTACTTCTGGGTGCATAGGACAGGTGTATTTTTGACCTTTATTTGTCAAAGTACTCACCTCTTCCACCAGATCCATTCCGCAAACTGGGCAATCTCCAGGTTTGGTATACGTTTTATCGCCCTCGCAGTGCATTGGGCAGTAAAATGTACCGTTACCGTTTTGTTGCTTTACAGGTTTTTCAATTTTTTCAGCACTTTGCGCACCCAGCTCGTGAATAGCATAGTGTCCGCCATTTTTTTTCATGGCCTCTTGCAATACCTCTAATGGAATATGTTCTTCCATTTCCAATACAGCTTCTTCACTATCTAGGTTTACCGCAGCACTTTTTATTCCTTTTACGGCAGCCAGGGTTTGCTCTACATGGCTTCTACACCCGTTACAAGTCATGCCTGTAATGGTATATGTATGTTTCATATGTTGTTCCTCATTAAATTAACGGTACCTAAAAAAGTTCAGCACCAACAACTCCTCTTACTTTTTAATAGGCTGCTTTTCAAAAACATTGAGTTTTCCGTTTCTGTAGTTGACAACGTACAGCATCTTGTCCTTTAACATCATATCCGTTGGTTTTTCTATCTCATTTTTTAAGACCTGCAATAGTTTACCATCTTTGTCAAAAACCAAGACTCTGTCGTTTTCAAAATCAGTGACGAATACTTCTTGCTCAGCAACGAAAATTCCTGTTGCCGCATTCATTTTTTCATCCTGACCCATCATTTGGATAAAACCACCTTTTTTATCAAAAACCTGAACGCGATTATTATAAGCGTCGGCCACCCAGATTTTATCGCTTGTTATTTGAACATCCGTTGGGTAGTAAAACTCTCCTTGTGCCTTCCCTTCTTTACCAAATGAAATCCAACTTGCACCATCAAAATAGAGAATGCGGTTATTGTAAAAATCTGCAATGGCCCGTTCCTTATTAAAAACGGAAACTCCCGCAGGGGCATCCAAAGAATCGATAAGTTGCATTACAAACCTCCCTTTTTTATCAACGGTCTCCACCACATCTTTTCCGTACTGTGGAATAAACAGGGTTTCTTCAATTGCATCAATATGCATGGGCCTGTCCAGTGAATCAATGGTTTCCGTGATTTGACCTTCGTTGTCAATTTTAACCAAACGGTTATGATCGCCATCTGAAAGCCAGATATCCCCATTTACTTGAGTTAAGCCAATAGGGTTTACACCATCCAACTGAATGGTCTTGGATAACACCCATTCTTTAGGAACAATTTCTTTGTCCTTACAAGCCGATGCAAGGACTAGAACGATCAGTATACAAATACTTTGTCTCATTTTTTATAGCTTAAACGTTCGTACTTACAACAGGCCGGTAAATTTCCATAATCATCTGTATGTGCTTTGTGGTTCTTAGTGTCATGACCTGCAACCGCTACTTCCTTTTCAACATTTTCCAAGGATGTTACCCCCGCATCAAAAGAAACCTTCATGATTTTTGTGTTCTTATCCCAAGAAACGTCCGTAACACCGTTTACAGATGCTGCGGCTTTGGTTATTCTAGCCTCGCACATGGCACAATTTCCTGCTACCATAACATTTTTAGTTACCGTGCCTTCCGTTTTTTGCATCATTGCCGCTGCCGATGATTCTTCCACCGTACCATTGGCACGCTCCACTTTGGCCGTTATTGGCGTGTACCCCGCTTTTTCAACTTGTTTTTCTACATCACTTAAGGTCAATGCTTTTTCCGCTGGATAAGAAAAACTAAAGTCGCCCGTTTCTATATCTATCTTAACATTCTTGATTCCTTTAAATTCCTTGAATTTCTTTTCAAGTCCGTATGCACAAAACGGACAACCTAGTCCGTCTACCTGCACCATAAACTTATCCTTACCTTCTTGTGCAGTAGCTCCAAACACTACCGCGAACATTATTAACACTGAAACTATTATTGATTTTTTCATTATTGTATATTTTAATTTTTAAAAAGAATATCTTGAGCCTAAAAACAGGCTATATTTTAATTTACGACCTTCATCCAAGTCATTCACCAATGGTACCTGTACGGCAAGGTCAAAGGTTATGTTCTTTCTTGCATACTGCACCCCTTGGGCGTACAAGAGCTGATACCAATCCCTCTCAACCAACCATAAATTGGTATATTCAAAATACAGGTTAATTTGTTTATTGGGATATTGAGGTTTCAATAAGGGAAGTCCAAAACCTATTTTATGGGTCAACGCATCTAGGCTTCCATCGGGCACCCAATTGTAACCTAATTCATTGCTAATACCATATTTCAATGATTCATAACCCGCAACGATACCGTAGTAACCGGCATATTTACCCGTGCTTAAGTCCATTACATCCAATTCTTTACCCGTAGGCAGTGTCTGCAGTGTTTTGGCTACCATTCTAAAGGTCTTCCCGGTACCATCTTTTCTAAAAAACTGGTACTTGCCCATAACTTTAATATCTGCCAAACTACTACCGCTAGGCCCATTGTCAACATCATAATTAAGATATGGCAAATGCAATGCAACCAAGGAATTTGAGGTAGGCAGGTAATGCAACATGACCGGGACATAGGTAAAATCCCCTCTTTGCGTATGCCGTATTTCTGTCAAGGTTTTTGCGGTAAAACTACCACCGCCCAACATAATTGGTTTATCTGCGGTAATTGGAGGTCCTTGCGCCTCGCAAAATTGTATTCCTAAGAGGACAGTGGCCAAAAGCCAACTAATTTTTTTCATGAAATATTAGATTTGATTAAAAAATGTGCCTTCGCAATTAAGCGACCTAAAACAATTTTTAAATCAAATCAAAAAAACCTGGTGAAGTATATTCAAATCCTTAGCCAGTATTGGCGGTGGATAGGAATCAAAAATTACGACCTTATCCGTTGACTCTTGAAATACGTTTAGATAGGAAGTAGTAAATGTATATAAGAAGACTTGTTGTGAAAAATCTAAGTTAGAGATATCATGGTTTAGATCATCTTGCCCTTGCATAGTAAAGGACTCATCATCACAACAATGATTATCATACTGAGATGCATCATCCAACAAAGCCAAACCTGCATCCATACCACAATCTTCTGCGGAATGAAACAAGGCAATATCCAAAACACGACCCATACATAAATGCTTTTCTACCGTCCATGAAATTGTGGACAGCAACAACAGCAATGCCATTGAAACGGAAAAAGATTTATGAAGGATATTTTTCATCATCGCAAAATTACAAAATATTCAATATTTAAACCCCTAGACATCATTTCTTTAACGAAAGATTATAGAAAATGTACCCCCTTTAAACCAATGCCTCATTAAAAAGACCATTACGAGTATACGATAAAGACTACTTTTTAGTTTAAAGAGTAACATATTTAACCAATAACGAACATTAACAATTTTAAACACTAATCATTTAATCTTTAAATTATGAGAAAACAATTGAAGTATACTTTTTTAATTTGCACTATTGCCCTTTTTATTGGAAGCTGTAGTTCTGATGACGGCTCGGTGTTTGACACGCCAATTCCGGACAATACAGGAGGAGAAGAAGGTGGCGAAGATGAAGAACCAGAAGTGGCGACCTTAGTCTTCAACGAGTCTAACCCATCTAGCAACCAAATTTCAGCATCTGCAAATGGCGAGGTAGGCACAACGGTGCCGGGGAGAGTAATCTTTACATCCGATGCAACTACGCAACGTAGAATGTATATAACCCAAAACATATCAGGACAAGGTGAAATGCCTTTTAGTGCCTTTGACCTTGTAAGCGATGATTTGGACAAAGCGTTAAAACCAGATGGTTCTATAGATTTAGATGGTGCCACAAAAAAAGCAATAGATTTTACTTTTGCCCTTCCCGTACCAGACATTGATAATGGGGAGATCGTCTATACCTTTTGGACCACGACCGGCAAAGGAGATTTTAGGGATATTACTAAAAGATTAGCATTAGGTGCCGGTCAAATTACGGTAACCGTAGGTACCGGTACCAACCCAACTGCAGAGGTAAGGGAATTTACAGACATACAATTGTTTGCTCCTGCTCAAGATGGCACAACAGAATCCTTCTTTTCCCTATTGAACGAAACTGTTTACAGAATTAATGTAGGACCTGAATTTAGGGCATTCTGGGATTTTGGCTACTATTACGGAGCTTCCGGTGACTCTGCCGGTGACAATGCTTCTTTTGCCTCTACGGAACAATATGACGCTTCTTTTGGTTTTCCCGTTGAAGGCCTACAGCCAGGTGAAGACGAAGAAAATTCAGAGACAGAGACCTTAAACCAAATGTTCTTTGCCTCTTCCACTACAATAGATGCCGCCGCGTTTGATGCAGTTACCTTATCTGGGGAGTTAGATTTTATAGCAAGCTCAGATAGCCAAACTATCACCAATTTAAGCGTTGGTGATGTTGTTGAATTTGTAGATAATTATGGCAAAAAAGGCTTGATCAAGATTACAGCCATTGAAGCTGGTTTTAATAATAACGATTTCATTGAATTTGATGTTAAGATTCAACCATAAACATAAGTCGTAATTTTTAATCATATAAAAAGAGAATGTTTAAAAACATTCTCTTTTTTTGTTTTAGCACACACCGTTACATTAGTACAATATGTATTTTTGCAAAAAAAAAGTTATGTTCAACGCACTTCGCCCTCAAGTAAGTTCCATTATAGATTCTAACCAAACTCCTGATGCCAAGATGTTAGCTATTTGCGAACTTTTAAAAGCAGAAGTTCCACATTATGACTGGGTAGGCTTTTATTTTAAAAACGGAGAGAAAAGGGAACTAAAACTTGGGCAGTATGCAGGTGCCCCAACAGATCACACCATAATTCCTTTTGGGAAAGGTATTTGCGGACAGGTTGCAGAGAGCAATGAAAATTTTGTGGTACCAGATGTACAGGCACAGGACAACTACATTGCCTGTAGCATTACCGTGAAATCAGAAATAGTTGTACCACTATTTTTAAATGGCGAAAACATTGGTCAAATAGATATTGATTCTAATACTTCCGACCCTTTTACCAAGGCAGATGAGGCATTTTTGGAATTCGTAAATTTTGAAGT